>CAINMH010000052.1 GCA_903850745.1 uncultured bacterium | reverse complement strand
GGGCTGCAGTGCGTCTTGGGTTTGGACAAGCGGACCATCGACGCCACCAGGCGCGGGAATGCGCAACTGCACTAAAGCAGCGCCACCAGGCTCTTCACCGAAGTCAGTAAGTGCTCCCTTTTCGGTGACATATTGGTAGAGCCGCAATTGTGTATGGGATTCGAGTTCTGCTGCTGTCTTCTTCGAACGCTCAGTCTTCAGGTCGATCGGATAGATGCGGCCATCAGCATCGCGTTCTACCCGGTCGAGCGACCCACGTAGTTGTACTTCCACACCGTCAGCCACTTCGATTACCTGATTGAAACCGACTTCCGAGCCAAGAAGTTCGCGCTCATTGGCTAGGTGATAGGCGAGGAATCGTTCAAGGGCAACACGAGCAGCCGCTCGCTCCGAGTCGGACTGCCACTGCGCCTCAAAGGACAGCTCACTCCATACATCGTCAAGCAAAGCCGCCATCTCACCAATCTCAGCGGACACGTGCCCCTCGGCGACATGGTCGGCGATCGCGTGCACCACGCTGCCGAATGCAGTAGCGGCCGACCTACGGGTCTCCACGCGTGCCTCGCGATCGAGATACCAGCGCAATGCACAAGTGCCGATCGACTCGAGACCAGATGCGGAGAGGGCGATTGGCCGATCAGCCGGTCGCACCGGAGTGTCGCCTACGGTGAACTCGCGGACGCCCCACCAGTTGTCGGGGTGTGCTTGTGGTGCGAGTGCACGCCCTTCAGCCGTGCGTGCATTTGCGAGTAGGGCAAGTCGAGCTGCGGCAGCATCACGCAATGATGGCGATGCGGCCGAATCAGTCGCGACGGTACGTAACTCGGAGATGAGCCCGGGCAGCGACAGTGAACGCACACGCCGGCCAGCCACGTGCTCAATAGGCAACCCGATGTCGGAGACAAATCGACTCACGGGTGGATCGCCATCATTCGCTGAATCAACGACAGCAATCATGAGTCGATGACGAGCTCGAGTGCAGGCCACATAGAAGAGCCGACGTTCTTCGGCGAGCATCGAACCCACATGCGGTGCTGGCCCGAAGCCATCGATCGTGAGACGGTCGGCTTGGAGTACGGAGCCGCGAGGACGCAGATCCGGCCACTCACCTTCCTGCGCGCCCACAACAATGACGAATTTCCATTGGAGTCCCTTGGCACGGTGAGCGCTGAGAACCCGAACGCAGTCAGTGGGGGCGCCACGCTCACCAATGTTTTCGGCCGGGATCTGTTGGGCGAGAAGTTCGCGCAGCAGGTCGACGACGTCAAATAGGCCAGCTCGTTGGCCCACGCTGCGCTCGGCAGTGTCGAACAGCGCCATGACGCTATCGATGTCGTGGTCTGCACTTGTGCTGCCACGTAGGGCACGCTCGCGGAGGCGATCGGGCCAAGAAGTGCCTGACCACAATGTCCAGAGGACGTCGTCCACGGGAGCTTTCTTCGCCACCTGGGTACGCGCAGCGGCAAGCACCGCACCCAGGGCACGCAGGCCCGCTATGCCTCGGTCGGCACCAACAAGGCCATCGAGTAGCGACACATTGAGCAGCGCGTCAGCGACCAGCTGATCAGCGGAGGGCGCTGCTTGGCCGGGATTATCCGCACGAAAGCGAGCCCGCAGGGCACGCGCAACGGGGCGCAGATCCGCCGGATCAACGTTGCCCATCGGCCCAACAATCAACTCCAGCACAGCACTTGCATGCGGGCTGCCAACAGGGCTGACCACCTGCAGTGCTTTAACGAGGACAGCAACCGCAGGCTCACTACGCAAGGGAATCTCGTCAGCGGCAATCGCAACAGGCACCCCGGCAAGATTCAGGGCACGCTGAATCGGGGCGATTTGATGTGCAGCGCGTGCAAGGACAGCGATATCACTCCACGCGAGTCCGTCATGAATATGCGCTCGGATGATCTCGTGGGCTACGTGCCCCGCAAGTGCAGCTTCACTGTCGTAAGAGACCAATTCGACGCAATCATGAGCGTCATCGCGCACATCAGTCGAGGGATTACGATGCAGCGATTGCTCTTGGCTGCTCAACGGGGTGAGCGAGTCCTGAGCGAGAACCGATGTTGCAGCTGCACGAATGCGCGGACCGAATCGCCGCGTGTGATCAAGAATCACGATCGGCGCATTGGCTCCTTCGGACGTGCGGAAGTCGGTGGGAAAACGCAGGATGCCACCGCGATCGGCACCACGGAATGCATAAATCGACTGATCTGGGTCGCCGACAGCCACGATGCTCGTGTCAGCACCGACAAGAGCCCGCAGCATGCGTACTTGCATGGGGTCGGTGTCTTGGTATTCGTCGACGAAGATGGCGCGAAAGCGTCCGGCAATGCCCGGCTGCTCCTCCAATTCGTACACTAAGTCCTTGAGCAATCCGCTGTAGTCGAGAACATTTTCGAGCGCTGTGGAGCCATAAACTTGTTCGGCGAGATCGCCGATTGCCGACCACGCAGGTCGCCCGGATTCGATGCCTAGGCGGTGCAGGTCAGCCGGATCGATGCCTAACTCGGCTGCACGCGCGAGTACGGCACGCACCTCGCTCGCCAATCCCAATGTAGGTAGCGCGTCCTTGAGATCGTCTGGCCACCTGATCTTGCCATCTTCAACACTTCCCTTAAGCAGGATGCGAATGCGCACGTCTTCCTCGGCCCCAGACAGCAGGCGTGGCGGGTCAGTGAAGTCTTCGGGTGAGGAGATCGCACGCAGTTGCGCGTAAGCGAATGCATGGAAGGTCGCGATCAGTGGGACGGCACCACCACCGACTCGAGTGAGGACTCGTTCGCGCAACTCCGCTGCGGCCTTGCGCCCGAATGTCAAACCGAGGATTTCGTCGGGCCGCAGGGGATCGGTCGGGTCGGAAAGGCGCGCGACCATGGACTCGACGATCGTGGTGGTCTTGCCAGTGCCCGGACCGGCCAGAACCAACAGCGGCCCACGCCGGTGATCAACGACCCGCTTTTGGGCATCGTCGAGGACAGGTGCCGCTGTCGGCTCCTGCTGCCCTCGGTCCAGCCACAACTCCATACCCGCATCCCACCATGGCTGACTGACGTTCGGGGGGCGGCGTCCGCCCTTTGAGCGCGGCGTCTGACACCATCGGGGGGTGAGCGAGCGCGAGTCGGAGGTCCGCCCCACGGTGGCCATCCCGCGCCCCAAGCGTGCGGAAGCTCCGGCACCCATGGTCGTGGTTGAAGATGGCGCGATTCCGCGGCGGCTACGTAGGCCCCTCGACCTGGTCAGATTCGCCGTTGCGATCCTCGCTGCTGCCCTCACAGTGCTCATTGCCTACTTCGCTTCTGGCACCAGCAACGGTATTGCTCAAGACATCACTGAGGTCACGGGGTTGCTCCCCTCAATCCTTGTACTGCTGTTCAATGTCATCGGCGGCATCGGCACAATCGCGCTCCCTGTCGCAGTCGCGATCTCCTTGGTCATCCGCCATCGCTTGCGCCAACTCTTCGACGCTCTCCTGGGCCTGCTAATCACGGTCGTCGTGCTCACCGGCACCGCCTACCTCATCCGGCACTACGGCCCTGACCGTCTCATTCTTGCGCTCGCCGGATCGACGCTCGCGGCTTCAGCGGCGACCGCACCTATCCTCGGCGGATTGACGACCTTCGTCACCGTTGCCCGACTCTCGAGCCGTCGACCGTGGAACGTCATCTCTGGCGTC
>CAINMH010000051.1 GCA_903850745.1 uncultured bacterium | reverse complement strand
GTACCCTAGTACCACTATGAACGCTCAGCGCCTGCTCCTTAGCGGCCGCGGCGGGGCCATTTAACCGGTCTCCCTCGCCGCGGGTGCTGTCGTACGCCGGTTCACCCCCGTCGAACTTCAAGGAGCAGTCATGACTTCCACACACGAGGCGCGCAATCCGCAGCAGCCTTCGTCCATGCGCCCACAGCGCTACGAACCGTTCATCCCGATCACTTTGGCCGACCGCACGTGGCCCGACCAGCGCATCACGCAGGCGCCGCGCTGGTGCGCGGTCGATTTGCGCGATGGCAACCAGGCGTTGATCGATCCGATGACGCCCGATCGCAAGCGACGCATGTTTGAGCTGCTGGTCAAGATGGGTTACAAGGAGATCGAGGTCGGCTTCCCTGCCGCATCGCAGACCGACTTCGACTTCGTACGCATGCTGATCGAAGAAGACCTCATTCCCGATGACGTCGTCATCCAGGTGCTGACTCAGGCACGAGAGTCGTTGATCGAGCGCACCTACGAGTCGATTCGCGGCGCAAAGCAGGCGATCGTGCATCTCTACAACTCGACGTCGACTTTGCAACGCCGTGTGGTGTTCGGTCTTGATCGCGAAGGCATCATCGATATCGCCGTACATGGTGCGCAGTTGGTGAAGAAGTTCGCGGAGAACATGGGTGACACCGAGGTCTTCTTTGAGTACTCCCCCGAGTCCTACACCGGCACCGAGCTGGACTTCGCAGTCGAGATTTGCAACGCGGTGACCGACGTATGGCAACCGACTCCCGACCGCAAGGTGATCTTGAATCTCCCGGCGACTGTCGAGATGGCTACGCCCAACGTCTATGCCGACTCGATCGAGTGGATGCACCGCAATCTCGCGCGGCGCGACAGTGTTGTGTTGTCGCTGCACCCGCACAACGATCGCGGCACTGCGGTTGCGGCGGCCGAGTTGGGCTACATGGCTGGTGCCGATCGCATCGAAGGCTGCCTCTTCGGCAACGGCGAGCGCACCGGCAACGTATGTCTAGTGACGTTGGGCCTCAATCTCTTCACCCAAGGCGTTGATCCGCAGATTGACTTCAGCGATATCGATGACATTCGTCGTACGGTCGAATACTGCAACCAGATCCCGGTGCATGAGCGTCATCCATATGGCGGCGACCTCGTCTACACCGCGTTCTCCGGATCGCACCAGGATGCGATCAATAAGGGCCTGAAGGCGATGGAGGCGGACGCATCCGCTGCTGGCGTGCCCATCGATGAGTTCACGTGGGCCGTTCCGTACCTGCCGATCGACCCCAAGGACGTCGGTCGCACGTATGAGGCCGTGATCCGCGTGAATTCGCAGTCGGGCAAGGGCGGTGTCGCCTACATCATGCGCACGGAGCATCGCCTTGAATTGCCGCGTCGGCTTCAGATTGAGTTCTCCCAGGTGATTCAGCAGCACACCGACGAAGAAGGCGGCGAGGTGTCGGCGGCCGACATGTGGTCGATCTTCTCGGCTGAATATTTGCCAGATCCCGCTGCACCGTGGGGTCGGTTGTCGTTGCGGGCAGTGCGCCTAGATTCGGCGGTCGATGGAGACACGACGGTCGACGTCGTGATTCGTGACGCTGGCGTTGATGTCTCACTGACCGGCACGGGCAATGGTCCGATTGCGGCCTTCTGCGCTGCTTTGAGCACTCACGGCATCGACGTACGCGTGCTCGACTACCACGAGCACGCGATGTCGGCTGGTGGCGACGCAAATGCGGCTGCCTACCTCGAATGCACCACGGGTGACCGGGTGCTTTGGGGCGTCGGCATCGATCCGTCGATCACGACCGCATCACTCAAGGCGATCGTGAGTGCGGTCAACCGCAGCCTGCGGTAACTTCCGCTAGTCGCCGCTAGCTTCCGCTAGTTGCCCCAAGGTTCCGTACGTTGCCCGGTTGTGGCAGTCGAATTTCCGTCGTTGCCCCAAGGTCCCGTACGTTGCCCGGTTATGGCACTCGAATTCCCGTCGTTGCCCCAAGGTTGCGTACGTTGCCCGGTTATGGCACTCGAATTTCCGTCGTTGCCCGGTTGTGGCAACTTTGCGCCTGCAAAAAGTTGCCACAACCGGGCAACAAGGCGATGGGTACTGCCACAACCGGGCAACAATCACTTGAGCGACTGCACATGAGTTCGAGTACGCCTAGTTGCTGACTTGTGGCAATGCCCTTTAGGTAGTTGCTGACTTGTGGCAACTTTCGGGACCCGAAAAGTTGCCACAAGTCAGCAACTAGGAAATCCGGGTTGCCACAAGTCAGCAACTACGCGAGAGCCCGTCGGATGCCCGGGCCTCTCGGTTGCGTCTGATTCGTGTACGCCGAAACCGGCGGTCGAAGTTACAGGGACAGGTTGGCGACTCGGCCGCTGTGGGCGCCGATCTCGGTCTTGATCTGCTCCACAGTTGCCGACGGAATCTCCGAATCAACTGTGAGCACGATCAGCGCATTGTCGGCGTCCTTATCGCGGCTGACCTGCATACCCGCGATGTTGACGAGCGCATCGCCGAGCAAGCGCCCGACGGTGCCTACGACACCGGGGCGATCGTTGTAGCGGAAGAACGCCATGTGCTCGCTGATCGGCACATCAACGTCGAAGTCGCCGAACTCCACGAGCTTGGTGGCACCGTTGGAACCATTCGCGACACCGGCAACGACACGTACGACACCATCACTCTGAGTCACACGCACGCGGACCAGCGAACGATGATCACCCGCATCCGCATCAGACGTCAGAGCAACCGCAACACCGCGCTGCTCAGCCAGGAGCGGGGCGTTGACGTAGGAGACCGGATCGTGGACGAGCGCCTGGAAGACGCCCTTGAGCGCAGAGAGTTCGAGCACACGTACGTCGTGCTCCGTGGCAGCACCCAGCACCTCAATATCGACACGGGACAACGCCGCGGTCGTCACCGAGGAAGCGATCGAGCCGAGCTGCTCAGCAAGAGCCAACAGCGGGCGTACCTCTTCGGCGATCGAACCGCCTTGGACGTTGACAGCGTCAGGCACGAGTTCGCCCGCAAGCGCGAGACGCACAGACTTCGCGACTGAAATGCCTGCCTTCTCCTGAGCTTCATCCGTCGAGGCGCCCAGGTGCGGGGTCGCGACCACGGTCTCGAGTGTGAATAGCGGCGAATCAGTGCATGGCTCCTTGGCGTAAACGTCGAGACCCGCGCCTGCGATGCGACCGGACTTCAGCGCTTCGTAGAGAGCCGCCTCGTCGACGATGCCGCCGCGCGCTGCGTTGATCACACGCAGATTGGGCTTGGCGATGTTGAACTGCGCCTCGCCGATGAGACCCACAGTCTCCGGGGTCTTGGGCAGGTGCACGGTGATGAAGTCGGACTGCTGCATGAGCTCTTCGAGGGTGACCATGCGTACGCCCCACTGCGCTGCGCGCGCGGGCTGCACGTAAGGGTCATAGGCAATGAGCTCGACACCAAAGGCGGCCAGACGCTGCGCGACGAGCACGCCGATGCGACCAAGACCGACGATGCCCACTGTCTTCTCGTCGAGCTCGACGCCGGTGTACTTCGAACGCTTCCACTCACCCTTGTGCAGTGCGTCGTTGGCAGGTGCGATGTTACGGGCCGAGGCGAGGAGGAGCGCGATGGCCAACTCTGCGGCAGAGACAATGTTGGAGGTAGGCGCGTTAACGACCATGACGCCCGCCTGGGTTGCGGCCTTCACATCGACGTTGTCGAGACCGACGCCAGCACGGGCAACGACCTTGAGCTTCTTGGCGGCCGCGAGCGCCTCGGCGTCTACGAGAGTGGCTGAGCGTACGAGCAGCGCATCGACATCGACGATCGCGGCAAGCAGAGCAGCGCGATCGGCGCCGTCGCAGTTACGGATCTCGAAGTCGGGGCCGAGGGCCTCGACGGTAGCCGGGGAAAGTTCTTCGGCGATCAGGACGACGGGCTTGGACACGGGCTGCACCTTCTCCATAGCGGGCGGAGACGAGAGTCTATCCCGGCTTGGGTCATCGTGTTTTCGCCGCGGCAATGGCCCTATGACCGGGGTCACGAAGGTGACGGATCAGACTCCGCGGCGTGCAGCACCTCAAGGTCAGGAGCATCCCCTCGAGACAGGGCTGCGCTCACACTGGAGTGGGGCACCTCCACCGTCAGGTCATCAATCCACAGGCGCAGCCGTACCTCCCCGGTGATGGCGGATCGGCAGTGCCCACCGGACGCCCGGTCGTCGCTGAGCCCGTGCATATGCAACCCAGGGATCACGACGCCATCGGCAACATCCGGACAACGGAAGCCGACGAGCGTGCCCTGCCACGTCGCAAATTCGAATCGCACCTCAGCGGCGAGTACATCTGCCAATGCTCGGTACGGCGGTTCCTGGCGGTGTTCGCTGCGCATGACAACATCGCTGAAAGCGCCATCGATGCGTACGGCGACAACAACCTCGTCGTGATGGCGCGAGAGGGCTTCCAACTCATCGTCGATGAGCGCGGTGATCGCAGCAAGATCACTACCCGGTGGCACCATTAACTCCACCGGCGAACCACCGAAAGCTGCTATCGCGAACGGCAGCCCGAGTGAATCCGGTGCGCGCACCGGAACGCCATCGGCGGGCACTCGCCACACTTCGCCGTCAAAGGCCACAATCTCGCCGTCGAGATGCTCCGCGACGCCGTGACCGAGGATGCAACCGGTGAACGCTGCACCGACAGTCGTAGCCGCGTCGTATGCGCCATTGAACAAATCGGCCACGATCTCTGTTTGTTCGACGTGCCCGACCTCGGCGCCAGCCCCATGCACTGCAGCAGCAAGCCCCGGATTGATCACGGGACGACTCTAAGGGGCGTATGGTGCACAAGAGGTACAACGAAGGGGGTACGCCATGAACGAGACACGAAGAACACGTCTCTGGAGTTGGGCATGCGTGGCAGTCGGCATTACCGCGATGATGATGGGCCCGGTGCTCTATCTCACTGCCTGGAGTCGTGCGACTGGTGTTGTGTCCTTCATTCTCGGCACGATCATCACTCTCATCGGGATCCTCGTACCTCGCTTGGGCCGCCGTGCGCGAATCGCTTTGT
>CAINMH010000050.1 GCA_903850745.1 uncultured bacterium | reverse complement strand
GTGTAGGTCACACCATTGGTGAGTCCCGTGACGTCGCAAGTTGTGGCGACTGAGGGGTCCGGTGACACCGCATTGACGGTGCAGGTCTTGCCAGGGATCGCCAGTCCGTTGACGCGAGCCGTCGCTGTGTAGCCGATGACTGCATCTCCACCGTTATTCAACGGCGCCGTCCAACTCACTGACACGTACCCGTTATGTGACACCCCGGTGATCGTTGTCGGAGATCCGGGAGTCGTGGCAGGTGTCACTGGATCTGAGGCGAGCGACTCAGCTGAGGAGCCCACGCCATTAGCGGCGGTGACAACGAATGTGTAGGCGGTGCCATTGATCAGCCCAGTGATCTCGCAGGTCCTCGCAGGGGTGAGCGCAGGAGACACAATCACCGTGGCGCAGGTCTTTCCCTGCACAGGTTCGTCATCAATCTTCGCGACAACGGCGTAGGAAATGATGGGCGCTCCACCATTGCTCGTCGGAACACTCCACGAGACTGTTGCCGACGTGTTACCGCGCACCGCAGTTGGCGCACTCGGAGCGTCTGGAATCCGAGCTGGAATCGCACCCGCGGAAGGAGCTGACGGGAGTGAATTGCCGACGATGTTGTGTGCAGTGACCGTGAACGTGTAGGACGTGCCGTTTGTCAGACCACTGATCAGACATGTACGTGTGGGTGCATTGACCGTGCAGGTGCCGTCGGCCGCGTTAACCGGGCTCGGAGAGGCCGTCACTGTATAGGTATCGATATCTGATCCACCGTCAAACGCAGGCACGGACCACGCAACATCAACGGCACCATCAGAGGGGGTGCCACTAACTTGGCCAGGAGAGCTAGGAATCGTGATCGGCCTGACGCTATTGGTGGGATCCGAAGGTAGGGACGAGCCAATAACGGTCTGCGCTCGGACAGTAAAGGTGTAGTCGGTCCCGTTGGCGAGTCCTGTCACCCGACATGAGGTCTCCAGCGGACCGGCAACACAGGTCCGATCACCCGGGGAGGCGAAGACAGTGAAGCCGGTGAGCGGTGAACCGCCATCAAAATCAGGAGCGGTCCAACTCACATCGGCGACCGCACTTGCAGTGGACACTGCAGACGCTGCAGTTGGACTTCCCGGCACTGGTAGCGGAGTCACGCCCGATGACACCGTTGCGGTCAGCGAGTCGCCGACATCGTTGTGGGAAATGACCGAGAACGTGTATTCCACACCATTGGTCAGGCCCTCGACATCGCACGATAACGTGGGCAAAATCGGATGGCACGTCAACGGTTTGGGCGGAATGGCGTCGTCCAGGACCGGCTCGCCGAGTCGCAGCGCAGTCACGACGTAATCCGTGATGATCGCGCCACCATTGGACTGCGGAGCGGTCCACTCGATGGTGGCAAAGGTGTCGTGCGCGTAACCAGTGACGGTAGCCGGCGCGCCCGGATTTGTCGCCGGCGTCAGCACCTGCGATGCAGTCGAAGCTGCCGAGTCGCCGCGCGCGTTGGTGGCGACGACTGTAAAGGTGTAGTCGGTCCCGTTTGTCAGGCCATCCACCGTGCACTGCAGGTCCTGCGGCGAGGAAAGACATCCCTTGCCCGGCACTACCTGACCATCGACACGAGCCGACACTGCATATCCCGTGACGACAGATCCACCGTTGAAGACAGGTGCGACGAAGATGACAGTGATCGACTCACTGGCGCGGATGCCTTGCACGCCCGTGGGCGCATTCGGGACCGTGAACGGCCGCACCGAACCCGACGCATCAGAGAAAGGTGACGTACCGATCAGGCTGGTGGCCTTCACCGCGAAGGTGTAGGCCTGACCATTCGTCAGTCCAGTGATGGTGCAGGTTGTCGCCACTGGCGGGGTCGGGCTCGACACCTGACACGTTTTGCCCTCTATTGGATCACTTCCAACGAATGCCTGCGCCTCGTAGCGAGTCACCGGCGAGCCAGATCCGACTGATGAAGCGGTCCAGGACAACGTCACACTTCCGGCCGCATTGGACACACCAGAAACGGCACTCGGCTTTGACGGCACGGCGCGTGGAATCGCTGTTCCCAAAGAGAGAGTAGAACTACTACTTCCCACCCTGTTTGTGGCATACACAAGGAACTTGTACGCAACGTCATTCGTCAGGCCCGCGACATCGCAACTTGCCGCGGGAGCGCTCACCGTGCAAGGAATGGCTCCCGGCACCGCCCCTCCAGCCTCTGTCACAGCAGTGGCGGTGTAACTGAGAATCGGCGCCCCACCATTGGTGGTCGGCGCTCCCCATGCCACCGTCACGTACTCGTCATGTGGCGCACCCAACACATTGCGGGGCGCTCCGGGAAGAGTGGCCGGTGTGTATTGATCAGAGGGGGCGGAGGGAAGTGACTCGCCAAGTGAGTTGGTAGCAACCACGGAGAAGCGATAGGCGGTGCCGTTGGTCAGGCCCTCCACGACGCATGTGCGATCCCCTTCTGTCCAGGTGCACGAAAAACCGCCTGGGGATGACGTCACGACATACTTCGTGACAGGTGCGCCGCCAGAAACATTCGACGCGTTCCATGACACGGTCACCCGACCATTGCCCTCAACACCGGTAACACCTGTTGGTGCGGACGGAACCGGACGAGGGGTGTAGGCGAGTTCGCTTTCTCCGAATTTGGACTGCCCCAGAGCGTTTGTTGCAGCGACTTTCAATGTGTAGGCGACTCCATTGGTGAGTCCATCAACTGTGCACGAACTCGCGGTTCCCCGAGCGGTGCATGTTCCATCGCGCGGAGAAGTTGTCACCGTGTAAGAGGTGATCGCATAACTACCGTTATCTTCGGGTGGATCCCACAAAACCCTGATGCTGCCTACACCAATTTGTCCCGTGACAGACCTTGGGGGGCTAGGAGCGCGGCCGGGCACGACCGACCGGGAGGGGGCGCTGAACCCCGACACGGCCGCGCCATTCGTCGCAGTCGCCTTGAAGACATAACTGGTTCCGTTCTCGAGGCCGTTCACCTCGCAGGACCGGGCGGAGAGTGAGGAGCGGCAGGTCGCTCCGCCTGGCAAGGCTGTTACCAAATAGAAGCTGATACGGGAACCACCATCAGTCTCGGGCGCATCAAAGGACACCGTCACCGATCGGTCGCCAGGCACACCGGTGAGATTGCGAGGCGGACTCGGCGGAGTCGCGGCAGGTGTGACAGCGTTCGGGATCTCTCCAAAGGCGCCCACACCCACCCGGTTGCGGGCAGCCACCCGCACCTTGTAGGCGGTTCCGTTTACGAGGCCAGTCACGGTGATTCTCGTCGGGGCGGTGAAAGCGTCGTGGACAAAAGGCACCCACCTCGAAGCACCGACTTTTTGGTACTGCACCTCAAAATCCGTGAGCGCTGCTCCACCCGTTGACGCAGGAGCGTCCCACGCAATCGTTGCGGAGCCATTGCCCCACTGGATCGTGCGCACTCTCGTAGGGACACCGGGCAAGGTCGCTGCGCGCGGGGTAGTTGCGCTCGGGTTCTTCAGGCCGCTCGTGACCGCACTCGCCGGGGCCACGATCGCAGTCGAAGCGAGCCCAGCCACGACTGCCAGGGCGCTCAGGGTCGCCACGAGGCCGCGATACGCACGTGTACGTAACAACACACGGGCTCCAAGTCACAGGGGGCAGACTCGCCAGACTGTAGCCCGTTTCTCCCGTCCCGTAAACCGGGGGCTTATTTTCCTCAGAAACTAGTGCCCGCTACTTGGGGACCTTGACCACCGTTGAGTGTGCGTAGACCGTGCCCAGCCCAACGGAGTTGCGCCCGGTGATGCTGAGCCGATAACTCGCACCCTTCACCAGCTTGGCGATCGTCGCGGTGGGGTCGGTCGCCACAACCTCAATATCGGGTGCGCCCTTAGTCTGAGAATTGAGAATCACCCGGTAGGCGGACACTGGAGACGTGCCGGCGGGGCGCGTCCACGTCAGCGTGAGTGTTGTTACATCCACCACCGCTGACACTTTGCTCACCTTGCCCAGCAAGCCGATCGGCATTTCTTCGATGACCCTGGACAACGACTCGCTGCTCCCTGTTGCCACAACAGTGAACTTGTAGGTCGTGCCATTGTCTAGCCCCGTCACCACCTTTGTCAGCAAAGTACCGCTGACTACTACTGTCTTCTTGGGCCCGCCACCGGTGATCGAGATGGTGTAGGTGTCTGCAGTCACGCCCTTGACCTGTTCCCACGTCAAGGTCACCTTGCCATCCCCAGCTACACCACGAAATCCAGTGATGGGTTGGGCCACGTTTTCGGTGCCTCCAGTGAGATTGAGAATCGGTCCAAGCACGTTGGACACCTGTCGGTCGCCAGCACCGATGCCGTTGGTGGCCGTCACGACGACTCGCAGGTAGCGACCAACATCTGGCTTCATCAGTTCATAGGTAGCCGTTGTCGTGTCAACGTTGAGCCATGGACCTCTGTTGCTTGCCGCACTCTGCCATTGGTATGCAATTGTCGGAGTCGGGATTCCCACCACCGACAGCCCGTTGACTCGCAGGGTCTTGCCCGACTGGAGAGTGCCCGCGACCGTGAAGTTAGAAAGATCCGGCGTCTGATTGACCGTTGTCGGCACGGTGTCTGATTTCGTTCCGGCTGACTCCCCACGTAAGGCAACAACACTCACTGCATACGTTGTTCCATTGGTTGCTCCAGTGATGGTGCAACTTGTCGCAGACGCAGAGCCTCCATCACATGTCAATGTGGTTCCACCACTCACTGCCGAGGCTGTATAACCCGTGATGATTCCCACCGGGACCGTCCAGTTGACGACAATCCTCCTGTCAACGCCAGTCGCAGTCACCCCGGTCACCTTGCCCGGCAGCCCTGCCGCGATCGTGATCGGATCAGTGAGCGCAAAGACCGAGCGACGCACTGTCTTGATCGTCACGCTGTAGTCGAGGTAGTTGACTACCCCATCCAGCTGGCCAAAAGTGCAGGTTGTGCTCGTGGTGGTGCATACCATTGGCGAGGATCCACCTGTCGCAGTGACGACATAATTGGTGACCTCACCAGGTGCTGCATTCCATGTGATTGTGAATGTGCGGTTACCAAAGGACGTGCGCACATTGGTGACCGGCTGCGGAGGCTGCGGATTGGCCATCGCAGACACCCCACCTGCGTCTGTGCTTAACCAAGAAGCCCGAGCAGTCACGACGACGTTGTAGGTCACACTGTTGACCACGCCATCCTGAGAGTCAAAGGTGCACGTCAACTGCTCCGTTGTGCAGGTGAACGGCTCATCGCCACCAGTCACTGTCACGGTGTAGTCATCCACCACACCGGTCGGGGCCTCCCATGTCACCACCAGGGATTCGTCGCCCTCTGTGACATCCACATTGACCGGCGCACCTGGCTGGACCGGATCGCCCGCGAGAGCCAGGCTCAGATCCCAGAAGTTTATCTGCGGTGTACCGCCTTGGCGTGGCGAGATTATCTGGTTGTTCGTCGGATCAAATTCGACTGAGGCTCCGTAGTCGCCAAAGTTGGACCAGCCGTCATTCCAGATATAGCGCGCCGGGCTACAACCATTGGTGAAATCCGAGAAGTCGGCTCGGTAGATCTGAATACCGCCACTC
Organism: uncultured bacterium; assembly: GCA_903850745.1. GTDB lineage: Bacteria > Actinomycetota > Actinomycetes > S36-B12 > S36-B12 > CAINMH01. The sequence goes on along the minus strand of CAINMH010000050.1, from coordinate 26,189 downwards.
ACTGCGAACAGTACGTTTCCGTTGTTGTCCCAAGTGACATCGCGAACGTGCGTACCACAAAAATCCTTGGCAACAACTGGGTCATTAGATGTGTCGGCGCCACCAGGAAGATAAGTCCGGTAGTGGTTGGTTCCATTGCCAACAACCGCAATATTGCCGCTCGGATCAATGCGTGCCGAGTAGGCATAGATCATCGTAGGAATGCGCCGAACTGGGCTCGAACTCACATCTGCGTCACCAGCGAAGACAAGGACATCAGTCAAGTTCCAACACGGTGCATAAATGAAACCATTGCTGTCCTGCACCACGCTCCCCACTCGGCAACCTGATGTGGGATCAATGGTCTGCAACGGTGTCGCGTTGAGACCGGCGTCAGCCGCAACCTTCACTACTTTGGAGTTCTCGTATGAGATCCAGATGGTGCCGTCTTCATTGATACTCAAGCCAGCAGGATTTTGGTATCCCGCGACCGAGATTTCCCGTATGGGTGCAGCGTTGAATGACGCACCGGCAGCGAATTCGCTCACATTGCCAAAACGATTGGCCACCAGAATGTTTCCATTGGCTAGCCGCCGAAGGACCCAAGGGTCGGTCGTGAGTTTAGATTTGGGCCCGCCAATGTAACCGCTAGGTGAACGAACATAGCCGTGGCCAAGTTTGCTCGTTCCGGCCGAGAACGCCGTGTCAGTGCCTTCGGAGTTGGTCACTGTGATGGCAACTCTGAGGTACTTATATGTGTCATCAAGAACAGGGCGATAGGTACTATCCGTCGCACCGTCAATATCTGACCATGACCCGTCCGAGCTATCGGCGGTCTGCCACTGATACGTCAGCACACCATCGGGATAGCCAGTCAACGCACCCGTCGCTGCCGTGAGGGTGCCGGCGATGCGGTAGTCGCCGTCAATTCGTGCCGAATCAATGGAGGGTTCACTCGCACCCGGGACAGCCGGGATGATGCTCGACCAGTCATAGGTGCGAACACCAGTGTTATACGTCGAGACAGCGAAGAGCCCCGGGGTTGTCCGGCTCACCGCGAGGTTCTCCGGATTAGTGAGCTTATTCGCCCAATCCGCAGTCGATTGCAAGACCGGAACAGATTGGTTCTGTAGCTCAGGGTTGTAGACCTTGACCTTGCCCTCAGCAATTATCCAAATGCGCTTTTCATCGTCAACGGCGATGTCATTTGCGTTGCCATTGACGTTGACCTGCTTGATCGGGAGGTTGTTTGTCGAGGCGCCGGGCTCAAAGACTCGCAGGTAACCATCCGAAGCTGTGACCAGATCGCCGTTGATGTCCATCACCAGACCGCGTGCCCACACATCGAGCGTTCGGATGGGAGATGAACCCGCACCTGCGCCAGGCGCGAAGACGAGCACCTTGCGTGACTCAAGCTGACTGACGTACAGATAGCCGTTGTCATCCTCCACTACACGGAATGGCCGACTGAGGCTCCACGATCGCGTCGGCGTTGCCACACCATCACTGTTTGCCGGGATTTTCACCATGCCGTAGTTGACGTAGGCGCCCCAGATGCTGCCATCAGGTGCAACGCTGAGACCCCACGGGTTGTAGACGCTACCTGTCGGCACTGGGAGCGCTGACGGTGCTGCATTACCGTCTGCTTCGGTGCTGAAGATACGGATACCGTTATTGTCTCCGGTCGCAACCGCGAGGCGATCATCGTTGAGGAACTCAATGTCGTCCACATTGGTGAGCATGGTCGCGGATCCGCGAATCCAACGATCCACTCCGAGCGTTGGACGCGCTGCGATGGGACCGACCGGTGCCGATGCCGTTGTCGTCGCGCCATTGACGTTCTCCACCGTTACTGCAAAGCGCACGAACTTGCCCTGGTGGGGGTAGTCAAGGTCAATGGAGTTGGCGGTTTCGCCCACAATATTGGACCACGGTCCCAAAGCACTATTGGCGACCTGCCAACTCTTCGTCATCGTGGGCGCCGGCAGTCCGGTCAGACCGCCGAAGCTGGCCGTCAGCACACCACGCACAGCAGCCTCGCCAGTCGTCGCCGTAGTGACCGTCGTCATCACAGGCACACCATCGACCTGTGCTGCGCCAAGCTTGAGAGAGTCTAATTCCCAACCAACAATGCGGCCTTGATAGAAGTTGGTGTTAAAGACGGCACCAATAACCGGATTAAACGCCATGCCGCCCCAGTTATCGTTGGCATTGGGGAGGGCCTTGATCGGTGCCACGTCTGCAGTGGCATTGCGTTCGTAGACATACACGAACTGACAGTTCCGGCTCGAAGCATAAATTCGGCCATCCTCGTCCACCGTGACGCCATATATGTAACAGCCAGACGGTTGCAAGATGGTTCGAATTGGCGCACTGGAGCCTGAATCACCGGGTGTGAAGAACCTCAAACCAATGTTGTCCACGGCGACGACGACGTTGCCGTCGGCATCAATCGCGATCTCCCGCGGAGTACCGCCAGGAGTGAGACTTCTTACTGGTGCATCACCATAATTCACGTCTGGCGCGAATACCTTCACGGTGTTGTCGCTGTGGTCAACCACATAGATGTAGCCATCAGGCGCAACGGTGAAACCATCCTGTGGTGAATTAACGTAAATTCTCGCGATCATCGGGTCAGCAGGTGTTGAACCGGCGGGGAGCTCCCACACCTTGTTGTTCCACGGGTCGATGACCCAGACATTGTCGTGATTGTCGACGACCACGTTGCGCGATCTGATAGTGGTGCCGTCGTCGCCAGTGTTCCAAACAGCAATGGGCATTGATGTCCCAGTTGCATTCGGGGCGAACTTGTACAGACCGCCGTATTCACTGGTGACGTACATGAACCCAGCGCTGTCAAAGGCGACGTCACGAGGTTGGGCGAACCCGACCCCACTTGGGAGTTGGAAATAGAAGTCGGGGCGGATGCCATCCGACGCCACAATCGGTCCGACACTGCTCGAGGTGCCAGTGGCGTTGGGAGTGGCACCAGTACTAGCAGTGGCCACTACACGAACGAATTTCCCTACGGCCCAGCCTGGAAGCACGAAGCTAGATTGCGTGCCACTACCGAAGTCCGTCCAGTCGCCTTCACCCGTGGCGGAATGCTGCCACTGGTAGGTCAGAACCGGCGCGGGTGTGCCCGTGAGATCTGCGATGTTCGCCGTCAGGCTCTCCCCCGCGGTCGTCGTGCCAGTGATGCTCACTGTCCCCATCGTGGGAACGGCGGGGACAACCGGCGTCGCGGTGATGGATGTCGAGGCTTGGCTGCTGACGAGTCCGTTGCTAACACCCGCATGAGAGACAACAGTCACGGTGTATCCAGTGCCGTTGGTGAGTCCGTTCACAACACAGGTGAGCTCGCCCGTGCAGGTGCGGGTGTTGGCACCAGACGTCGCAGTAACGGTGGAGTCGACATAGTCGGCATCTACTGGGGGTGTCCACGAGACGGTCAGGGAGCCGTCGCCTGGACGGGCTACTACTGCCGTAGGCGCAGCCAGTGGCGCGGCCGTCACCGGGGCCGTCGCAGCAGACCACCCAATCGTGTCTAGGTAATCATTGTAGATTCCAACTTCTAGGCGCAACACCTTGCCAGTCACAGAGCGTGGCACAACAATTCGAGATCCGCTATCGATAAAGGTGGTCCAAGGACCATTGGGATCATCTGCGTACTGCCAAGAATACTGCTTCTCCGGCGTCGGCACGGCGTTGAAACCGCTGATATTGGAAGTCAGCACCTGGCCGGTCGTGGTCGAACCACTGACCGACACCGTGCCAGCAGTGATTGCGGCCGACGCACGAGTGATCGACACGCTCCATTGGCGCCAGTTGCCGTATCGGCAGACCGTCTCGATGTTGCACATAACGAGGGGGCCGCCGTTGACGTTGCCGCCATCTCCAATCGTGAAGCTGTCGCTCCATTCCCCGGGCTCACAACCACCCGGACAGCCGTTGATGCCGCCAATCCATGAGCTGTAGGCGTAGCCGCTTGGCACGTCGAAGAACAAGCGGATCTTGAACTTGGACACTGAATTCGCGGCTGTCAGGTAGTACTGGAAGTTCTTGACGTCGAAGTTCGCACCCGTGAAGTCCCCGATGACCTCTCCGGTGTCCCAGTCCGCCACCTCAAACCCAGTAATGGGGATGCCGCGAGCAAGTTTGTAGGTATACGTAGTTGTCGTACCACCAGGCGCCTCATGAGTGAGCACGACGTCGTAAGTGCCTGGCTCCATGGGAATATCCACCGATGTGCCAGAGGTGAGTTGCTGCGGTGTTCCATCATTAACGGTGTAGGACACAGTGCCCGTGGAGAAGGAAGCACTCAGATCGACCGAGGTCTTTTCTGCTTGCACATAGCCCAACCAAGTGTAGAGGTTCGTATCATCTGCGCGAAGATCGGTAACTCCATCAAGCGTCACCGATGAAATCGACTGGGATGTAAATGCCCCCCCACGAGTGACGTTGACGGGCCACTGGGTCCATGGATACGAGAAGTGCGGGCCATTAATCTGCGTGATGATCGGAAAGCTGCCGCCAGTACCCACTACTTGAGCTTCACTCTTTTCACCTGAGAGTGCGTCATAGCCACTGAACCCAACTGCAAAGCCCACCCACGCGCCAAGGCTCTGAGGCGAGGTGATTGCTGTGGGTTCTGTCACCGGGTCATAGAAAATGGCCCACTTGATTCGGCTGACCGTGTAAGGCAGCGCCACGTTGTAGGTCTGAGTCGAAAGTGGATCGAAGTTGTTATCAGCTACGCGTCGTGAATAGAGCAGCGAGTCATCGTCGGCGTTGTAGATCTCGAAACCCGTGATCAGCCAGCCACGATTGATGTCGATGTAATACGGGGTTTCTACCGAGCCATCATTCTGCGTGATCACGATGGCAGTGATGCCGGTGTGAATCGGCACAGTGGTGGGAACGCCAGAAGTGATGGATGTGGTATTCGTGCCATCGACGGTGAAACTCGCAGTGCCGACAAAGGTCACCGTCATGGACACTGTTGACTGGCGCGCATCGGTCCATAGGTTGTAGTGCGGCCCTGATGAGGGGCTAGCCATATTCCAGTTGTCATACGTGGTAGTTGAAGTAGGAAAGACCTTGCTCACCTGGATCCGAGACACGTCCCCGGCCCCCGCCTGTGCAGCGGGCGCCAGTGCAACAGCGGTCACGGCGAAGCCCAGCGACATGGCTAGCGCAGCAACAGCGGCCACTACACGGCCGAGAAATGTGCTCCGAACAGGTCGCAACGAATGGGCCAGGGGCGCAATTATTGGACTGGTCATTGAAGCAAGGTACGGCTAATTCAGTCACACAGTTTGTGGAGGGAACACGTGTGAATCATTTCGGGTACACGTGTACCCCCGCGCGCCTACTTAGCGATTTTGATCACCTTTGGATAGGTGTAGATGGCCCCGAACCCCAGGGAGTTACGCGCGGTGATGCTCACTCGGTAGCTCGCCCCCGTCGCCAACCTCGCGATTGTCGCCGTCGGGGTGCTGGAGACGACTTCGACGTCTTTGGCACCCTTGGTCAACGACTTCAGCACGATTCGGTAGCCAGCCACCGGCGAGGTTCCCGCCGGTCGAGTCCACTTCAGGGTCAGAGTCGTGGCCTTCACCACATCGGTGACCTTAGAAACGACACCTAGCAGAGCAATCGGCATCACCTCAATGGTCTTCGATCGCGTCTCCTCGCGGCCGGTGGCAACAACGCTGAAGGTGTATGTGGTGCCGTTCACCAGCCCGGTCACCACCCTCGTCAACGTCACACCGCTCACCGTGAAGGTTTGCGTACGCCTGCCGGCGGTCGCCGAGATGGTGTACGACTCCGCAAGCACACCCTTCACGCGATCCCACGACAGCGTCACCTTGCCGTTGCCGGCAACACCACGCAGCCCTGTGATGGCCAGTCCTGAGTTGTCGGTGTTCCCACCCACGTTGAGGACAGGTCCCCGCGCAGCTGACGCCCGGGTGGCCCCTTCGCCAATGCCGTTGCTGGCCGTGACCACAACCCTGATGTAACGCCCGACGTCGCGCTTGAGCAGGTCTAGCGACGCAGCTTCCTCATCGGGGAGGTCGATCCACGGCCCTGTGTTGCTCGCAGCACTTTGCCACTGGTACGTCACCTGACCAATCGGGAACATCTCCACAGCCAGGCCGAGGATACGCACAGTCTTACTTGACTGCACAGTGCCGTCCACAGTGAAATTGGAGATGTTCGGCGTCTGGTCGACATCCAACTCCACCGCATCAGAACGCGGTCCATCAGCGTCGCCACGATGAGCCACAACGCTCACCGAATACGTACCTCCGGCTATGGCGTCGGTGATGGTGCAGCTCGTGACTGCAGGATCAGTACTCGAACATGTCAACGTCGTGGGTCCGCGAACTGCCGACGCGGTGTATCCCGTGATGACACCTACCGGCACCGCCCAGCTCACGTCAATCTCCCGATCGAGGCCAGTAGCGGTCACTCCTGAGACCTTCCCGGGAAGACCAGCTGACGTCGTGATCGGATCACTCGTCGCGGAGACCGAACGTCGCACCGTCTTTACGGTGACGCTGTAGTTGAGGTACTTCACAACACCGTCCGCCAAGGTGAACGTGCACGTTAACGATTGAGTGGTGCACGTCAACGGTTCAGCTCCACCCGTGGCGGTCACTTCGTAACGGGTGACCTCCCCCTCTGAGGCGTCCCACGTGATCTGGAAGCTCTCATCGGTCACGTCAGCAACAACGTTCGTGACGGGTGCCGGGTACGACGGATTAGGTGTGGCCTGCACTGCACCAGCATCTGTGTAGAGCCACGAATTCCGTGAGCTCACTACCACTGAGTACGTCACACCGTTGACGACACCATCCGAAGCAATGAAGGAACACTTCAGATCAGTAGTTGTGCACGTGAACGGCTCAGTGCCACCGGTGACAGTGACCGTGTAGTCGTCCAGCGGCGCAGCAACTGCATCCCATGTGACATCGAAATACTCATCGCCCGAAACGATCTGAACGTTCGACGGACTACCCGGCTGTACCGGATCGCCCGCCTTCAGGGCTTCCCAGTCAAAGGAATACACGATCCGCGCATCACTTGGCGATGCCATGAGGACGCCATCACGGACTGTGACGTAGGCAGTTTCACCGCTCACCCAGCCATCGTTGTAGATCGAGAGCGCTGGTCGACCTTCTGTGTAGTCCGAGAAGTCTGCGAGGTAGGCATATATACCGTCCCCAGTTGCAAAGATAATGTGGTCGTCCATCCACACCACGTCGCCGGCATAGCCTGGCAATGCATGATCGAAGATCGGCGTATTCGAGGTGCCTTGACCACCTGGAGCGTAAGTCCGATAGTTGCCGGTGCCAGGAATAGCGATATTGCCTTGTGGGTCAAGACGCACGCTCCTAACGCCCCAGTCGGCGGGGATATACCGCACCGGGCTTGAATTTTCGTTCGCATCGGCGGCAAAGACCTTTACTTCAGGTTGCGGGCCATAGCACGCCACATAAATCAAGCCATTAGCGTCTTCCACTATGCTTCCGTGCCAGCAATTAGGACTGATGGCCTGCAATGGAGTCGCGTTCTTTCCGGCATCAGCCGCAACCTTCACTATCCGATGGTTGTCATAGCTGATCCATATCGTGCCATCTGGATTGACACCCATATTGGCGACAAGCCGTCCTGCATAACCCGCCGCCGAGATTTCCCGAATCGGTGCAGCATTGAAAGTCGCGCCCGCTGCATACTCGTAGATCATCCCAGCATTGTCAGCCACCAGCAGATTCCCGTTGTCCAACAGATGAATCCCATTTCCCCTGGCTAACGGTGAATTCGATCCGCCAATGTAGGAAATCGGCGAACGAACAGAGCCGTGACCTAATTTGGTGGTGCCCGCAGAAAACGCGGTGTCCGTACCTTCAGAGTTAGTCGCGCTAATTCCGACTCGCAGGTACTTGTAATTGTCACCAAAAAGTGGCACATACCTCACATCTGTCGCACCCTCAATATCAGACCACTGGCCAGATGCGGAATCCGAACGCTGCCATTGGTAGGTCAGCACAGCGTCGGGGTAGCCCGTCAATGCGCCCGCCGTTGCAGTCACACTCCCACCGATTCGATAATCGCCATCGATTTGCGCGGAGGCGATCTGCGGAACTGTCTTGGGTGGAACAGCAGGCACGATCGTCGACCAGTCGTAAACCTGGAGACCGCCACCTTCTGAAGCAGCCGCAAACAATCCATCCGTCGTACGGCTCACCGCGAGATTTATGATGTTATTGAGCTTGTTCACCGCATCAGCGCTCTTCACTAGCACGGGCACTGACTGGTTTTGGATCTCTGGGTTATAGATCTTGATAACACCATCAACTGTCATCCAGATGCGCTTTTGGGCATCAACGGCGAGGTCTTGAGCCGTGCCACCACCACCAGGAAAGTGAGGCACCATCTTGATGGGGTTGTCGTTGTCGGATGCACCCGGCTCAAATACGCGCAGATAATCCGGACCTGCGGCTAAGAGATTCCCGTCAATGTCGATGCCAAGCCCAAACGCCTTGACATTGAGCACGCGAATGGGAGCGTCGGTGCGTGCCGCGTTAGGCGCAAACACGCTCACCCTGTTGTTGTCGGGGGTACTCACGTAGACATAGCCGTTTTCATCTTCTATAACTCGCCACGCACCACCGTTGGTGTCCAGGCGTCGAATTGGCGAAACTACGCCGTCGGCCGGGGCCGCAATCTTCGCCACGCCACCGTTGTAGTAAGCACTCCAGATGCCGCCATCGGGCGCGACGCTTACGCCGTAGCCGTTCCGACCACCACCGAGGTCCACATTAGCCTTCTGTGCAGCAGCTACGTTGCCGTTTTGGCTGCTCCCAAAGAAGCGAAGCTCGTTGTTGTTACCACTGTTTTGGACGACGATTTGGCCATCGTCTGTCATATCGATGTCACGAAGGGGCCACAACTCTGCGTTGCTGCCCTTGATCCAACGGACCACGCCACCAGTGGGAATACCAGCAACCGGACCCACCGGAGTCGAAAAAGTCGTGTTGGTGCCGTTGACATTGCTTACTGTCACTGCAAAGCGAACGTACTTGCCTACGGCGATGGGGGTAAGTTCGAGAGTCTCACCGGTTTCTCCAGCAAGGTCGCTCCAGGAACCCGTAGCACTATCGGCGATCTGCCAGCGACCATTAAGAGTAGGAATTGGCAAACCGGTGAGTCCGCCATAAGAAGCGGTGACCACGCTGTAGACGGCCGGATCACCTGTCGTTGTAGCTGACACATTCGTCATGACCGGTGGCCCATCAACCGCTACCGCGGGAAGATTGAGTGAACGCTGCTGCCAGCCCTCCACCTTGCTGGGGTATTCCGACGCGACGTAGACGTCACCATTTGCGCGATTGGCGCCGATTCCTCCACGAGACGAATTGGGGAGGTCCGACAATGTGAGAACGGGATCAATTGAGCCAAATGCGTTGACGTCGTAGATGCGGACCTTTCCGCAACCGGATGCCCAGATACGACCATCCTTGTCGGTTGTGACTCCATGGAAGCCGCAGCCCCTACTCGATATTGATCGAAGCTTGGTACTACTACCGCTTGGTCCACCCTCGTAAAAGGCCAAGTTGCCTGAATTGTCAACAATTACGATATCGCCGTTGCCGTCAATGGTCATTGCGCTCGACCATCCGCCAAGGTTCTCGATCTTTCGCACGGGCGCATCGCCAAACTTGAAATTCGGCGCAAAAATGCGAACGCTACTTGCATTGTCATCAAACACATAGATATAGCCGCTGGAGTCTGAGGCGACGCTGCGCAAGTTGTTGACGTTCGGCGGCGTCGCCATGACGACGAGGGGATCAGAGGCACGCGAACCCGCGGGAAGCTTCCAGAGTCGGCCCCCTCCATAATAAGGTGCGAGCCACACGTTGTCATTGCCATCGATGTTGATGCCTTCGGCGTTAAGCGAATCGCCATCTTCCGACAGAGTCCACACCGCCAGTGGTGCATCCGATCCGGTGGCATTCGGTGCGTACTTGGCAAGTTTCCCGGAACCAAACACCCACACATTGCCCTGACTGTCGACGGCCACCTTGGGTGAACTCATGTTTGAGGGGAAAAGCTCGAAGTCGGGGCGAATCGTTGTGGCCGCGATGAAAGGACCGACGCTGGCAGAAGTGCCGACCGCATTGGGTGTTGCGCCCGTATTGGCCGTCGCAACGACGCGGATGTACTTGCCCGCAAGCCAACGTGGCACCACGAAGCTGGACCGCGTGCCGGTAGTGATATCCGTCCAGCCTCCGGTACCCGTGCTCGACTCCTGCCACTGGTAGGACATCACAGGCGCAGGCGCGCCGGTGAGGTCGGCAACGTTGGCCGTGAGTCGCTGGCCGGTTGTGGCCGTGCCGGTGATGCTGACGGTGCCCATGGCGGGCGCAGTCGGGACGACGGGTGTCGCGGTGATGGGCGACGACGCGGGACTAGTTGCCAGTCCATTGCCAGTGCCTGCCTGCGCGACGACAGTTACGGTGTACGCCGTGCCGTTCGTGAGACCGCTAACAACGCAATTCAGCTCACCCGTGCAAGTGAATGTGTTTCCATCAGCCGTCGCGGACACGGTCGAGCCGGTGTAATCACGGTCGGTCGGGGGCGCCCACGCGACCGTGAGAGTTCCATCGCCCGGTCGTGCCGTCACTGAAGTCGGAGCAGCGAGGCTCCCGGCTATGACCACGGCCGAAGAGGAAGAAGTAGCTTCGGCGGAGGTACTGACGCCGTTTTGCGCCACGACCTTGACCTTCAGGAACTTACCGGTCAGTGATCGCGAGAGGCTCAATCGCCCAGTGTTGGCGTCCTGAAGATCTGTCCATGGACCGGTTGCGGAATCTGCGACCTGCCACTGGTAGGACATCGTCGGCGAGGGCACGGCAGAGAAGCCGCTGGTGTTGGCGGTCAGGACTCTGCCTGTGGTGGTCGTGCCGCTGATGGACACCGAACCTGAAGCGACTGCCGTTGAGGCACGGGTGATCTGCACTTTCCACTGTTGCCAGTTGCCGTATTCGCAGGCCGTGGCGACGTCACACGCGACGAGGGGACCACCATTTTTACTGGCGCCGGAGCCCACAGTGAATGCGTTGCTCCATTCTTCCGGTTCGCATGAATTACCGGGGCACGCGGCCATTCCGTCGATCCGGGCACTGTACGCAAAACCGTTTGGCACATCAAAGAACATTCGGATTTTGTAATTGACCACCGAATTTGGGGCGGTCAGGTAGTACTGGCGATTGTTGACATCAAAATTGGCGCCAGTGAATTGACCCAGAATGTCCCCGGTGTCCGAGTTCGCAACTTCAAAGCCTGTGATTGCGATGCCGCGGGCGAGTTTGTAGGTGTACGTAGTTGTCGCACCGCCTGGAGCTTCGTGAGTCAGCACAATGTCATAAGTGCCCGCTACCACGGGGATAGTGACTGCCGAACCAGAAGTCAGCGGCGCAGAAGTTCCACCGTTGATCGTGTAGGACGTCGTACCTGTCGCGAAGATGGCGGTGAGAGCAACCGACGTCTTCTCCGGTGAGATGTAACTTCCCCAGGTGTAGAGCTGGCTAGCCGCACGCAAGCCAGTGACGCCATCGATAGTCACCGACGACAAAGACTCGGCAGTGTATGCACTCCCAAGTGTCACGTTGACGTTCCACTGAGTCCATGGATAGTTACCGAAGGCTGCATCGTTCACCTGCGTGATGATGGGATACGTACCGCCAGTGCTGATTGTTTGTATTTCGCTCTTTTCACCAGACAGGGCGTCGTAACCACTGAACGCCACGGCGAAACCCACCCATGTGCCCAGGGTCCGCACGGGGGGAATGGCTGTGGGCTCGGTGACCTCATCATAGAAAATTGCCCACTTGATTTGTGAAGTTCCGTAGGGGAGGACTGCGTTTATGGTTTGACGTGACAGCGGATCAAAGTTGCCGTCAGCGACTTTGCGAGAAAATAGCACCGAGTCGTCGGCTGCGTTGTAGATCTCGAAGCCGGTGATGAGCCACGCACGATTGATCTGGATGTTATAGGTGGTGAGCGTGCCGCTGCTGTCCTGTGTGATCGCAACTGCGGTGATGCCCGTGTGAATCGCGATGTTTGATGGGACTCCGGATGTCAGCTGCGTGGGCGCGCCGCCGTCAACGGTGAAAGTCGCCGTGCCAGTAAATGTCACGGTCATCGGCACCGCTGAATCGCGGGCATCACCCACGCCGCGATAGATGGTGCTAGACGATGGGCTGCTCACATCGAAGGTTTCCTGAAGTTTGGAGATCTGGATGCGAGACACGCCGCCATCGGCCAATGCAGCAGGTGCCAGAACAACAGCCGTGGCCGTCAGTCCGAGAATCACCGCAACTGCGCTCAACCAAGCAACCAATTTGCGCCCGTACATCTGCATGTCCACTCCTGATTAGGTCCCGAACTACTCTCTTTTTCGGAGAGTACTCTTTAGAGATCTTTCTCTAGTGGAAAAACTCTAGTTGTGGGAGGCTGGTCATGCAAGCCGAAGCAGGCCACTTTTTTTTCTCGCGGCAAAAGAAGTGCTGATTGGGGGGTGCTCCCCGGGACTTATATGGGGAGGAAGGGCCGTATTGGTAGGGGTTGGTTACCAAAAATTCACGTTGGCAAGCGTGTCGCTCAGGTCGCTGCGCTCACCGCTGGCACGTAGTCGCCCGGTCGCCGCGACCTCCAGCCAGGTGTGTTGGCCGGCCACGAGGAGGAGCCAGGTCCGCGCATCAGCCTCGACCACGGCCGGAGGGGTCCCCCGGCGGTGCTTGGCCCCGGGAAGAATCTGCACTGCGGCATAGGGCGGGATCCGCACCTCCACGCTGTTGCCCGGTACGGCGTCGGTCAACCGCGCGAGAGTCTCTTTGACGGCAGCCTTCTCGATGTCTCGGGCCGGCACTTCGCCAGCCGCATAGGCGGCCAGACACTGCTCTAAGGGAGTCATCAGCCAAAGAGGGCGGGAATCGTCGCCTCGTGGGCGTCGCGTAACTCGGCGATAGTGACGATCGGCCCGCCGAGGTCGAGGCGGTCGCCCGCCACAACGCCTAGACGCTGAAGCGCAACCCCTTGCGACGCACACAGCGCTGTGAGGCGTTGGGCGTCGTCGGCTGCGACACTCACGACTGCCCGGGCGGTCGACTCAGAAAACGACCAGACGAACAGATCACCCGTGGGTTCGAGTTGTGCGCCGACACCCGAACGCATGGCCATCTCCGCCAGCGCGACGAGGAGGCCACCGTCTGAGATGTCGTGTGCGGCGTGGAACCAGCCGAGACCGTCTGCGCACACACTCGCGAGCGCGATTTCTGCAGCGAGGTCGACCTTCGGCGGCAGTCCGCCGAGATGGCCGTGCATCACATGCGCCCACTCGCTGCCCGCGAACTCATCACGCGTCTCACCGAGTTGGAAGATGACGTCGCCTTCGCTCCACGCGATGGATGTGCGCTTGGCGACGTCCTCGATCACACCGAGCACGCCCACGACAGGAGTCGGCAGGATCGCCGTGGTGCCGGTCTGGTTGTAAAACGACACGTTGCCGCCGGTGACGGGGATATTGAGTTCGAGACAACCATCGGCAAGACCGCGTGCTGCTTCGGCGAACTGCCACATCACTTCAGGATCCTCCGGGGAGCCGAAGTTGAGACAGTTGGTCACGGCGAGTGGCACCGCGCCCGTGACACCTACGTTGCGATAGGCCTCTGCGAGCGCGAGTTTTGCACCGTTGTACGGGTCGAGCTTGGCGAAGCGACCGTTGCAATCGGTCGACACCGCCACCCCGCGACCAGTCACTTCATCTACGCGCACCATGCCAGAGTCTTCGGGCTGAGCAAGCACCGTGTTGCCCAAGACGTAGCGGTCGTACTGATCGGTGATCCAACTCTTTGATGCCAGATTTGGTGAGGCAATCAAAGTAAGCAGGGTCGATCGCACTTCTTCGACCGTGGCCGGACGTGAGAGCCGATCAGGCACGTCGGCTTGCAGCGCGTCGAGATAGGCAGGGCGTTGCATCGGGCGCGAATAGACCGGGCCGTCGTGGGCGACGCTGCGTGGTGGAACGTCCACGATCTGTTCACCGTGCCACTCCACGGTCAGTCGCCCTGAGTTGTTAACCTCGCCAATCACAACAGCTTCGACTTCCCACTTAGTGCAGATCGCCATGAACGCATCAAGATCGGCCGGTGTCACGATCGCGCACATACGTTCCTGTGACTCGCTCATCAAGATCTCTTCGGGTGACAACGTGGGATCGCGGAGAAGCACACGATCAAGCCATACGTGCATACCGCCTTCGCCATTGGACGCAAGTTCGCTTGTCGCACAAGAGATACCAGCGCCGCCGAGGTCTTGGATACCTTCGACGAGTCCGGCATGTAGGACTTCAAGCGTGCATTCGATAAGGAGCTTTTCCATGAACGGATCGCCCACCTGCACGCTTGGTCGCTTTGTTGGCCCACCCTCGCTGAACGTCTCACTGGCCAGCACTGACACACCACCGATGCCGTCGCCACCGGTGCGTGCACCGTAGAGAACGACCAGATTGCCAATGCCTTTGGCGCTTGCAAGGTGAATCTCATCGTGGCGCAATGCTCCGATGCAGAGCGCGTTGACCAGCGGATTGCCGAGATAGGTAGCATCGAATACGACTTCGCCGCCGATGTTTGGCAGGCCCAGACAGTTGCCGTAACCCCCAATGCCGGAGATGACACCTGGAAGCACTCGACGCGTGTCAGGGGCATCAGCGGGCCCGAAGCGAAGGGGGTCCATGACGGCAATGGGGCGCGCGCCCATCGACAGAATGTCGCGAACGATGCCACCGATGCCGGTGGCCGCACCTTGATAGGGCTCTACGTACGACGGGTGATTGTGGCTCTCGACCTTGAAGGTCACGGCCCAACCATCACCGATGTCGACTACACCTGCATTTTCGCCAATGCCGACGAGAAGTTGTGGCCAGCCTTCGACGGGCTTCTTCTCTCCGAACTGACGCAAGTGAACTTTGGAGGACTTGTAGGAGCAGTGCTCACTCCACATGACGCTGTACATCGCTAACTCACTCGACGTCGGCCGACGGCCCAGGATCTCGCGAATGCTCTGATATTCGTCGGGCTTAAGGCCGAGTTCGGCGAATGGTTGCGTCGACTCAGGATGCGCTGTTGCGCTGCTGACAGTGTCGAGACCCACGATGTTCCTATCGGCTGGCGAGCAGTGAAGTGAGTACGGAAGTGAAAAACGGCAAGCCATCTGTCGTCGGGCCAGTCAGCGCGTCGATGGCGTGCTCGGGATGCGGCATGAGGCCGACGACATTGCCGCGTGCATTGGTGATGCCGGCGATCGCACGCCTACTGCCGTTGGGGTTGGTGCCTACATAGGTCGCAACGACACGGCCTTCGGCTTCAAGCATGTTGAGGGTCGCATCATCAGCGATGTAGCCACCTTCGCCGTTCTTCAGCGGGATCACGATCTCCTGACCTGCGCTGAAGTCAGCGGTCCATGCAGTGTTGGTGGTCTCAATGCGCACCGTTTGATCGCGACAAATGAAGTGCAGATGGTCATTGCGCGTTAGGGCACCGGGCAGCAGGTGCGACTCGCACAGGATTTGAAAACCATTGCAGATGCCGAGGACCGGCATACCGTCATTCGCGCGCGCAACGATTTGCTCCATGATTGGTGCGAATCGAGCGATGGCGCCGCAGCGTAGGTAGTCACCGTAGGAAAATCCACCCGGCAAAATGACCGCGGCCACATCGGGGAGATCTGCGTCTCCGTGCCACAGCGCGATTGGGTCTCCACCGGCTGCGCGAATTGCGCGCGCCGCATCACGATCGTCGAGCGATCCAGGGTAGGTGACAACGCCGATGCGCGAGGTCACGCGGCGCCCTCGACGCTCACGATGCGGTAGTCCTCGATGACTGGATTGCAGAGCAAGGTGCCAGCGAGCGTCTCAAGCGCGGCCATGCGGTCGGCCGTCAACTCGCCCTCAATAGTGAGTTCGAAACGCTTGCCTTGGCGGATGTCCGCGACACCCTCAAAACCGAGGCGAGCGAAGGCCCCCTTGACTGCGCGGCCCTGCGGATCGAGGATCTCAGGCTTGAGCATGACCTCGACTACAACGCGGGTTTCGCTCACTTACAGCCTCCTCGGGTGTGGCCGGTCCCCTCAAGTCTAGTTGCGTACGGAGTCAACGTCTGTGAGGGTCTCCGTCGCTCCACCAGTGCAAATCTACGTACATCTCATACGGCACAGGGGTCACAGAAGTTGCCAGGTGCTGAGCCCCGCGTCGCTCCATGTTGCCCGGTTGTGGCAGTCGATTTTCGTACGTTGCCCGGTTGTGGTAACTATTCGGCCCAGGAAACTTGCCACAACCGGGCAAGGAGAGTTTTGGGGTTGCCACAACCGGGCAACGACGGGGAGGGAAGCGGATTCGGGAGGTGCGGTCAGCCGACGGGGCCGACCCCGCCGCGCCAGAGGGTCAGATTTAGGCGGACGACGCCTCGACGGATTTGGGTGAAAGTGGCGGTGCCGCGGGATCCGGCGTATTCGCTGGTGCCACCGAGGATGACCATTTGGGTCTCCTCCCCCACGATGCCGACGCCGCCCACAATCAGCGAGCCGCCCGACAACTCATAGCGGCCTGCGACCGTCACCACCGACACGTCGCCGACCGGGAGGAATGCGGTCTGGATCAGGTCGTACTTGCCTTTCAAGGTGCGGCGCCGGTCGTCCTTGCCGTTGAGAGTGCCCACCTCTGCCGAGACGATTGCTCCAATCACCCGGTCCTCGATAGGACCTTTGGTGGTTGCCGTGATCGTCGGCGACTCCGGCTTGCCATCACGTAGTCGCGTGTATGTCAGGACGATCTTCGAGCGCGTGAGGGACTGCGGCACTATACGAGCGTCGCCACGAACACCGAGGTATTCGCCCGTGCCGCCGAGGATCGCGTACGAGCTAGCCACAGCCTTGCCGTCACGCCTCTCTAGCAGCAATCCACGCAGCAGCACTGTGCCGTTGGGCAAGGTGATGCTCGCGTCAGTCGTACGGGAATTCGTCGTGTCGCCACGGGCGACCGTTACGGCGCTCGATAAGAAATCGCCACCGCCCTGCACCGATCCAGTAGTCGCGGTCGTCGCGCCCAAACCGCCAGGGCGATCCGATGCCGTGTCAGTCGATGCCAGTCCGACGACCTGCACGTTCTGACGCAACGGAGTCGACTCAAGGGTGAGATCAAAAGCTAAACGCCAACCAAGCCCCTTCACAAACATCAACGTCATGTTGCCCGTAGCGCTGCGATAGTCGCCAATGCCGCCAACCACGGCCATGTACCAACTCGCTTGAGGTCTGTCCCGATGCTTGGCGATGACCAACGTCTCGCCAAAGAGCGCATTGCCGCCACTCACGAATGTTGCTCGAGCGATACGCGCCTCGTTGTCACCCGCATACTTGGGATCTACAACGGTTTCTGTCAGCGTGAAGGTACCGATCTTGCCGCCGGAATAATCCGACACCGCTCCCAGCGTGACGGTGACATCACCAACGTGCAGGCGTGACTCGCTTGGAATAATCACCGAGTCGGCCAGCCGCACTGAGTATGCCTCGTTGACCCGATTGCTCGCAGGAGTTGCCACATGCGGCAACGCATGTGCGATCGGCGCGTACGACGCAGTCCCTGCAATGAGTGACAGGGCGGCAACAGCCGTACGAACGAATTTCACTAGGCCACGTTACCCCGATATACCGATCTACGTCGCGCGTAGCAGTGACCCGTCCGCTATGAGTGGAAACTACACGAAGGTTTTCCCAGTGAGGCGCTCATAGGCCTCGATGTACTTCGCCCGAGTGCGCTCGACGACTTCATCGGGCAACGACGGCGGTGCTTCGCCCGAGTGGCGATCCCAACCCGAATCGTTGAGGAGCCAGTCCCGGACATACTGCTTGTCGAAGGATGCTTGCGCACCGCCCGGGGCCCACGTGTCTTGCGCCCAATAGCGCGAAGAATCAGGCGTAAGCACTTCATCGGCCAGAATCGTTTTGCCTTCGTAGGCGCCCCTCGTGCCGATGCCGAACTCGAACTTCGTATCGGCAAGAATCAACCCTCGCTCAAGAGCGATCTCGGCTGCACGCTCATAGACCGCCATTGTGATGCGGCGCGCTACCTGCGCTTCTTCTTGACCCACCATGCCCATCGCCTCATCGAAGGTGATGTTGACGTCGTGATCGCCGACCGCAGCCTTAGTGGCCGGAGTAAAGATCGGCTTAGGCAAGCGTGATCCGTCCTTCAGACCTGGCGGCAAGCCCACTCCACACACTGTGCCCTTTGCTTGGTATTCGGTGAGACCCGAGCCCGCCAAATAACCGCGCGCAACACACTCCATCGGAAGCATGTCGAGCTCACGGCAGATCATTGCCCGACCAGCGACTTGTTCGGGAACATTCGTCGTGATGACGTGATTGGACACGATGTCGGTGAGTTTGTCGAACCACCACAGACTTAACTGCGTAAGAATGCGACCCTTATCGGGGATCGTCGTCGGGAGTACCCAGTCAAACGCCGAAATACGATCACTCGCAATAAAGAGCAGATTGCCATCAGGAGTGCGATAGAGATCGCGCACCTTGCCGGAATAGACGTGTACGTAGTCAGCCGGCAGGCCGTAGTCGGTCACAAAATGCTCCCAGGCGTATAGGTAGCCGCGTCGGGATAGCGAGCGACGATGGTGCGTACAGAGGTGATGACCGAATCTACTTGGCTTCGCGCTGCACCGGAGAACTCGAGCGGCGACGCGACAATGCGATCGAGATCGGCACGCGACATACCACCGAGACGTGCATCTGCAGCAAGTCGGTCAAGCAGATCATTGGAGTCCTGTCCGGCGCGAAGCGCGAGTGCTACGGCGACTGCATGCTCCTTGATCGCTTCATGCGCCGCCTCGCGGCCAATGCCACGACGTACGGCTTCCATCAAAATCGCAGTGGTGCCGAGGAACGGCAAGTAGCGCTGAAGTTCGCGATCAATTACGGCGGGAAATGCGCCGAACTCATCGAGAACCGTCATGAAGGTTTCCAATAAACCATCAATCGCAAAGAACGCATCAGGCAAGGCAACCCGACGGACGACCGAACACGAGACGTCACCTTCGTTCCATTGGCTTCCCGACAACTCCCCCACCATCGACAGGTAGCCACGAAGCACGATCGCGAGTCCATTGACACGTTCGCACGAACGCGTGTTCATCTTGTGGGGCATCGCGCTAGATCCGACTTGACCCTCTTGGAAGCCCTCGGTCACAAGCTCGTGCCCAGCCATCAGCCGAATAGTGATCGCAAGGCTCGAGGGTGCTGCAGCTAGGTGCACCAGAGCCGACAACGCATCGAAGTCAAGCGAACGTGGATAGACCTGACCCACACTCGTGAGGATTCCAGAAAAGCGCAGATGCTTAGCGACGGACTGCTCCATAGTCTCGAGCGAATCTTCGCCCCCGAGGAGATCTGCCATGTCCTGCGATGTACCCATCGGCCCCTTGATGCCGCGCAGCGGATAGCGCGCAATCAACTCTTCGAGACGTGCGAATGCGATCAAGAGTTCATCAGCAGCCGACGCGAAGCGCTTGCCCAATGTCGTGACCTGCGCGGCAACGTTGTGCGAACGGCCTGCAATCGCGACGTCTTGGTACGTGGCCGCAAGATCCGCAAGTCGTGCAAGCGTCGCAACAACGCGCGCGCGAATGAGTACGAGCGCATCCCGGATCTGCAACTGCTCGACATTCTCGGTGAGGTCACGAGACGTCATGCCCTTGTGGATCTGCTCATGACCGGCGAGAGCGTTGAACTCCTCGATACGGGCCTTCACGTCATGACGCAGAACGCGTTCACGCGCCGCGATACTCGCCAAATCAACGTCGTTGACCACGCGCTCGTAGTCGGCGATGACTGCGGCCGAATCTGAACCGGCAGGGACTCCGAGGCTCACCTGGGCGCGCAGCACAGCGATCCAGAGTTGACGCTCAAGAACGATCTTGTGCTCCGGCGACCACAACTCCGCCATGGCTGCTGAGGCGTAGCGAGCAGCCAGAACGTTAGGCACGAGAGAGGATGTCACGGTCTTATCCTCCCATCAGCCGATCAGGTGGTCTTGAGCGCCGCCACGACTTTGGTCAACGTGTCCTTGGCGTCCCCAAAGAGCAAGGTCGTCTTGGGGTCGAAGAGCAGCTCGTTCTCGATGCCGGCGAATCCGGGCCGCATGGAGCGCTTGAGGAAGACGACCTGATGAGCAGCGTCAACATCAAGAATAGGCATGCCGTAGATCGGTGCCGACTTATCCGAACGAGCAGCCGGATTGACTACGTCATTGGCACCCACAACGAGCACTACATCGGTCGAAGAGAACTCTGGGTTGATTTCGTCCATTTCCTTGAGTTGCTCGTAGGGCACGTTCGCCTCGGCAAGCAGGACGTTCATGTGTCCTGGCATACGTCCGGCCACAGGGTGAATCGCGTAGTCGACCGTCACACCACGCTCGGTGAGTAGGTCGGCAAGCTCGCGCAGAGTCGACTGCGCCTGGGCGACCGCAAGACCGTAGCCTGGAACCAGGATCACCTTTGACGCGAAGCCCAGCATGATCGCCACATCATTAGGTCCAGCCGAGCGCACTGGACGGTCCTCACCCGAGCCCGCAGCAGTGACTGCCTTGGCCGAGAACGCACCGAACAGCGTCGAGGTCAGCGGACGGCCCATGGCCTTCGCCATGAGGCTCGTCAACACCGTGCCGGATGCGCCCACCAAAGTGCCCGCCACGATCAGCAGGACGTTGTCGAGGACGTAGCCCGAAGCGGCAACGCTCAAGCCGGTGAAGGCGTTGAGGAGCGAGATGACGATAGGCACATCGGCTCCACCAACGGGGAGCACGAAGAGCACACCGAAGAAGAGCGCGAGTACGAGCAGGACAATGAGCAACCACGTCATCGGCGAGATGACCAGCCATACGGCGGCCACCACTGTGAGTACGGCGACCAGGATCGTCACCCAACGTCCTGCCGGGATAACGACCGGGCGAGAGGTCATCAGCTCCTGCAACTTCAGGAAGGTGACGATGGAACCGCTGAACGAAATGGCGCCGATGACCACCGTAAATACGGTCGCGATAAGCGCCGCAATCGACTCTCCGCCAGCGTGCAGGAACTCAATGACAGAGATGAGCGCCGCTGCGCCACCACCAACGCCGTTGAACAAAGCGACCAATTGCGGCATCGCAGTCATCTTCACTCGACGCGAGGCAATGATGCCCACAACACTGCCGACGGCAATGGCGATGAGGATCACGGGGAGGTTGCGGGTGCCGATGCCACTAAAGAAGACCGCGACTGTTGCCACAAGAGCGCCGAGCGCGCCCAGCAAATTGCCATTGCGAGCGTTCTTCGGCGACGACAAGCCCTTAAGCGCGAGAATAAAGAGAATCGCGGCGATAAGGTATGCGAGTTGGACCCAGACGCTCATCGTGAGTCCTCCTTCGCAGGAGTCTTCGCACGTGGCTTAAACATTTCCAGCATGCGGTCAGTCACAACGAATCCACCCACCAGGTTGATTGCACCTAGCAAGATGGCAATGACGCCGAGGATGGTGACGCCAACGGATTCAGACTGCGCTGTGACGATGATGCCACCGATCAGGACGATGCCGTGAATAGCGTTGGCGCCGGACATCAGCGGCGTATGGAGCACCGTCGACACCTTCGACACAACCTCGAAGCCGACGAAGATGCTCAAGATGAAGATCGTGAGAAGTCCAATCTCGGGGCTCATGCGCCTGCACCTCCCATCGCCGCACGCGCGGCCTCATTACGGATCTCGCCATTGAGCACTACCGCACATCCGGCGAAGACTTCGTCTTCGGGATCTATGTTGACCGAGCCATCCTTGACGGCAAGACCAAGAAGCGCCAAAACATTCATTGAGTACAGCTGTGAAGCATGGATAGGCATCTGGCTGGCGACGTCTTGTGCGCCCCAGACAATAACCTCGCCGAAGTTGACCTCTGCGCCCGCGACGGAACCTTCAACGTTGCCGCCCGTCTCCGAGGCCAGATCCACGACAACCGAGCCTGGCCGCATCTGCTCGACCATCTCGCGGGTGACGAGAAGCGGCGCCTGTCGACCAGGGATGGCCGCAGTCGTGATGAGTACGTCAGAGTCGGCAATGTAGGGAGCCAGCAGATCACGCTGACGTGCCGCGCGGTCCTCGGTCATCTCTCGGGCGTAGCCACCTGAGCCCTCAACGGTGTCGAGTTCGAGGTGCACGAAGGTGGCTCCCATCGAGCGAACCTCATCGGCGCTGGCGGCCCGCACGTCATAAGCAGACACCTTCGCGCCGAGGCGTTTCGCGGTCGCAATTGCCTGCAAGCCCGCCACGCCGGCGCCCAGGACCAGCACCTTGGCGGGCTGGATCGTTCCCGCTGCGGTCATGAAGAGAGGGAAGAACTTGGGCAACCGATCGGCCGCAACAACGGCCGCGCGGTAACCCGACACGAGCGCCTGGGAAGTAAGTGCATCCATCGACTGGGCGCGCGAGATGCGCGGCACGAGATCGAAGGAGAGCCCAGTGGCCCCGGCAGCCTGTAGGCCGCGAATGGTGTCGAGATCAGCGGCGGGTTGGAGGAACGACATCGCCACCATGCCCGGCCGTAGGCGTGAGGCACGCGGGTAATCCAGCGGTCGCACAGTGGCCACAACATCTGCCGCAGCGAGCGCATCGTCTAGCCCTGAATCGGGGACAACTAGTGCTCCCGCGGCTTGATATTGGGCATCCGTCGCATAGGCCTTTGCACCCGCCCCGGACTGGACCACAACGTCGAGCCCGAGTTGAGTGAACTTCGCGACCGTACTAGGGACAACAGCAACCCGGTTCTCACCGGCGCGCGTCTCTGCCGGAACTAAAAGCCTCATTTGCACCTCCACTCGTAAGCCTAGGGCCTGAGCAAAGGACCCGCTAGACGAGGTCGTCTGAGCCGCGCCTGGAGAGTATTCGAGCGATGACTCGCATCTGCATAGCGATCGAGACGAGCAGCCCAATCGCTCCCACAATGCGCAGATAGCCGGAGTATTCGGCATTGCCTGCCATGCCAGCCGCAATGAAAAGCAAGATTGAGCCGATGAGGCCGAAGACGCCGAGGGTGGCGAAAAGGATCGCATCAAGCCACGACTGGACTTTCGCTCCATCGTGCCCACTGAAGCGATCCACACGTAGCGTGAGCCGACCCGAGCGCGCCTGAAGCGCAATGTCTTCGCTCAACTGGGGAAGCATGCGCAGCGATGGGAGAGAGCGCGCGAGTTCCTTGAAGAACTCCTGCTCCGGATCAGCCAAAGCACCTACGGCGATCTCCGACATACGAGTCTGCGCTGCCGGACCCATACGGAAATTTGGATCGATGATGCGCAATGTCCCATCGAGTGTCAGCAATGCACGACCGAGTACCGTGAGCGCTCGCGGCACACCAATCCCGTGACGGCTTAGCGTACGAATAACAACTTGCAATGCGCGTGGATCGAAACTGCTGCCCTGAACCTCAGT
The DNA here is from genome assembly GCA_903850745.1 of uncultured bacterium. Taxonomy (GTDB): domain Bacteria; phylum Actinomycetota; class Actinomycetes; order S36-B12; family S36-B12; genus CAINMH01. The sequence goes on along the minus strand of CAINMH010000050.1, from coordinate 2,613 downwards.
GAGCGCAACTCCGAGTTCGAATTCGAGTGACGCCATGTCGATGTCTTCGCCATCTCGTCCAGCCATTCGTCGCACGGAGCGAGCAAGAAGCGAAGGATCACGCATGCTAAATCCGAAAGCCATCTGCTGGAGCGCTTCAAGCGTGACCGGGTCGAGGTAGCCGACTGCGCCGTAGTCAATGAACCATTCAGTGCCGTGCGGGTCAATGAGGATGTTCCCTGGGTGCGGATCAGCGTGATATACACCGTCTTGCAAAACCTGCGAGAGAAATGAGTTGAGCAGATTGACCGCAAGTTCATCGAGCGCAACGCCAGACGCACGCAGAGCTTCGATATCGGAGACTGGGACACCGACGACTTCTTCCATAACGAGAACACGACGCGTGGTCAGGTCTGCAAAAACCTCCGGAAACGCAACACCCTTGTCGTGCAGTCTCGCGCGGCGAATAGTCGCGTTATTGGCAGCTTCACGAGTGAAGTCAAGCTCCTGTTTAACTCCATTCACCAACTCGGCCACGAGATTGCCCACACCTATCCGCGCCGCAGACTCTGAACGACGATTGAGCTGACGGGCGAGCCAGATGAGCACGCGGCCGTCACGATCAACAGACTCCTCAACTCCTGGCCGCTGCACCTTGACGATGACCTTGCGACCATCCGGCAATGTCGCTCGATGCGTCACGCCGATAGAGGCGGCGGCCAACGGCTGGAGATCGAACTCGGCGAAAAGGGCTTCAAGAGTGCTACCCAATTCACGTTCGATCACTTCGCGGATTTCTTCTGGTGGCAGGCCGGGCACTGAGGTGCGCAACTCGGCGAGTTCACGGGTGACCACCGCAGGGATGAGATCTTCGCGCGTCGATGCGATCTGGCCAAACTTGATCAGCATCCCACCGGATTGCTCAAGGGTGAGGCGCAGCGCTCGCGCCCCTTCAGGAGTTGCGAGGCTGCGTACAGACCGCACTCGTCGACCCACGAGACCGTTGCTGCGCGCAGCCCGGATGATCTGTCGGATTCTGCTGAGCACCGAAAGGCGAAGTCGCAATTCCCGGATGGGGTGAGGGATCCGCAATTTGCGTCGCACTCGGGGGCGCAAGAGCGCGTCAATGATGACGCTTGCCAGCAGCGTGATGAAGAGGACGTAGAGGATGAATCCCAGCCCGGCGCCCCAGACATCTGAAGGATCGTTGAAGTCCCATGACCCGGTCTGAACCGCAACGAGAATCCAACCCGCAGCGAAGCCGATGATGCCAGCAGATGCCGCTCGCAGGAATCCGCGACGTACGCCAAGAATCCGACCGGCAACCCAGCCAACGGCAATGAGAAGCGCCAAGAGGACCACGAGACCGAAGACAGCGGCGACAACCTGTCCGAATCCCTCGCTCATGAGGGTGATCGTGCCATGTCCCAAGACCCCGTGGGTCACGGATGTCGCTACAAGCGTTTGGCGAGCGCCCCGGTGAGGCGGGCTAGTGCAGGACTCACCAATCCACGAGGCACGAGGACGCGCACAATCTCCAACTGCTCAGAAGCAACCGCGGCGGCCAACGCATTCGCCAACTCCTCCTCTGTGCTCACCAGCCACCCTCGACCGCGTCCGAATACGGCTGGTAAATGTTCTGCGGCCAGCGAAGGAATGTCGTTGAAGGGGCCATCGAGCATGGGCCGCTGGGTGCCATAGCCGCCGTTGTCGACAATCACGATGATGGCGGGTACGCCGTGGAAAGCCACCGCAGCCGCTTCCATGCCGGTCATCGCGAAGGCTCCATCGCCGACGAGCACCACCGGCCTTCTCGAGTCGGCCTTGCCTGCCCCGAGCGCAGCGGGCACTGCATAACCCATAGTCGCGTAATAAGCACTGGCCAAGGACCACGCCGGAGCAGGAAGATCCACAGACGCGAACAAGCACTCACCGGGATCCACCAATAATCCGTGTCGGTCGTCGATCGCAGCAGCAACGGCTGCCATGACGCGCTCCACGGTGGCGGGGGCCCCGGCGACCGGCACGAAGGGGGCATGCACCGGTTGCGACAACGGTGTCTTATCGAGCCGGTGTACGCGGGCCGCTTCCTCAAGCGCGGGCAAGAAGGCCCACAACGGCACATTCGCATAGGTACGCAAACCGACCGTCACATCGGTGTCCGTCACTTCAATCATCTTGCGCTGCGCGAGATTGGCGGTGAATCCGCCCATGTTCAAATCAGTGCGCAGCACGCCGAGACTCATGACCTCGTCGGCGCCTTCCACGCGTTCGACGACTTCTTCGCTCGACACGGCTCCCATGTAAACGCCCAACGACAGTGGATGCCGTTCAGGGAAGAATCCCTTCGCCAAGCCAGAGGTCGCAACTTGAATGTGTACGTGTTCGGCGAAGTCCTTCAGGTGTTCCCCGAGCCCACGTCGCCAAGCGAGTGCACCGGCAATGATCACCGGACGTTCCGCGCGGATGAGCTGTTCCAGCGCATCCTCAACAGCCGCCGCAAGTCGCTCGCTGTCCACCGGAGGCAACGAAATCTGCACGTCTCCAGACGGTGGTGCGATAGCAACGCCCACCATGTCGCGGGGTACTTCAATGTAGCCAGGACGTTGGTCGGAGATCATGCGCGAAATCACT
>CAINMH010000049.1 GCA_903850745.1 uncultured bacterium | reverse complement strand
TGTCGACGACCGGCAGCATCTCCTTGGGCATTGCCTTTGTGGCAGGGAGGAACCTCGTGCCGAGACCCGCCGCCGGGATGACCGCCTTGGTGACCATAGGGCCACCCTAGGGCCGAGAGCCCAGAAGCGGCAGGATGGTCGGCATGACGGCGGCAGATCAGTCCGTAATTCGAGCCGCAATACGTCGAGCCCGAGCTGCACGCAGCACGGCGCAAAGGCAGTTGGATTCGGTTGCGATCGCGCAGAGATTCGAGTCACTTCCCGAAACCCAGGATGCCCAAACTTTCGCGATCTACGCCTCCCTCGACACCGAGCCGGATACCTGGTCTCTGATCCACCGTTTTCAGGCCTCTGGCCGAACGATCCTGCTCCCCCGGGTTTCGGGTCCGCGCACTCTTGAGTGGGGCAGATACGACGGACCTGACTCGTTAGTTGCCGGCAAGTGGAACATCCTTGAACCCAAAGAACCCACGACCGCATCCATGTGTGAATCCGCGATCATCGTTGTCCCGGCCCTAGCCGTTGATCCCGCCACCGGCCTGCGAATGGGATATGGCGGCGGCTACTTCGACGCGGCTCTCGCTGAAGTGCCAGATCATGCAGACGGCGGTCCACTACGAGTGGCCCTGTGCTTCGACGACGAAGTGATTGAAGGACTTCCTGCCAACAACTGGGATGCGCGAGTAGACGTGCTCGTAACGCCTACCCGAACGCTGCGTCCCTAGACGAGACCCCCGAGCCACAGCCCAAGCCCAGCAAAGGCGAGGGCAGGGATCACGGATGCAAGCACGTTGACCATGGCCATCCTCCGCGCGCCTTCGGCTTTGAGCATCACCACATCAAGGGCAAAAGTCGACATCGTGGTGAGCGCGCCGCAGAATCCGATGCCCGCGAGTAAAAAGATGTGTGTCGAGGTCATCCCGGATACGAATCCGGCGAGCAACGAACCAAAGACGTTGGCGAACCAGATAGCCCAAGGGAATCCCTCCGGAATTGCGCGCGTCTGCCACCAGCCCAGCAACAGTCGGGCCACTGCACCCACGGCAGCACCCACCGCCACAAGCAGCGCATCAAACAATAGATTTCCCGAAGTCATTGCGCGCGCCTGACAGTTGCCCGAAGTCCCAGCCACACGAGTCCGATGCTGATGACAAGAGTCGCTATGACGTACAGCGCCGCCTGCCAGATGTAGCTCTCACCCAACCGGATCGCATCAACGGCGAACGCGGAGAATGTCGTGAAGCCACCAAGCAAGCCGGTCGTCAGAAAAGCGTGAAGTGTGGCGCTACCTCTACCGCGGCGAATGATGAGGCCGACTACCAGCCCCATCACGAGACACCCAATGGCATTCACTGCGATCGTCGACCACCACGAGACCTCAGCGATCGACAAGCTGAACCTGAACATTGCCCAGCGCGCAAGCGCACCCAGCGCACCGCCAAGCGCTACAGCGGCAACAAGACGGAGTCGGTCACGCATCACGTCGGACGAAGAGAATCCACCCAGGAATGAGCAACAAAGCACACCAAATCGCGAAGACCATAAGTCCCTGCCACGGGTCGCCCGTTGTAGCCAGCGCACTCTGCCCACTCGTGAAAGGCAGCAGGCGAAGAATGAGAGGCTCGCTACTGATGTCGGGCTGACCACCACCGCCGCCACCCATGGTGGCGATCAACACGATTACCCGAACGATGGGCTCAACGAGCAACGCGAGAACGATCGGAAGGATGATCCCCAACTGAATGATGCGCGTGATCATCGTGATTGCGAACGCAATCATCGTAAAGATCAACACATAGAGCAACGCCCGGACGATCAGTGGGTTGTCTATTGCCGCGACATACTGGATCGATCCACCTGTTGGCGCAATGCCTACGATCGCGGCACCCCACAGGACTGCCACAACAATGACGGCCATGACGAGCATCAAAATGCCCATCATGACGATCTTGACGACCAACACTCTGCTGCGATGCGGGAACTGGGTCAAGGTCACACGGATAAGCCCGTGTCGATATTCCTGGCCAATTGACTGCGCAAACACCACGCTGAGGAAAACGGCCGCCAGGGTCATGACCGGACTGGCACTGATCAACAGACCAAAGCTCACCGTTGCACCGTCACCACCGGGGTCAAGTGAGTCGGAGAAGTACCCGAACAACCAGCCCACGACGGCCGTCAAGACAATCGGCGTCGCCAGCATGATCCAGGTCGAGCGGATCGTCGTAAGTCGCAACCACTCGTAGCGAATCAAGCCACTCATAGTTGGCCTCCCGCCGCGAAGCCCTGTGCGTCGCTGGTGAGTTCGAGGAACGCTTCCTCGAGACTCGCTCTACGCGAGACGAGTTCGCGAACGACAACCCCAGCACGGAATGCCGCCTCACCTACACGGTCGGTGGATTCGCCAATGACAGCCAAACCATCGGGACCTTCCGCCACGGCTGTGACGCCTTCCGCACGCAGCAACTCCACGAGTGCGTCAGGGCGGTCACACCTAACAAGCACATCGTTGCGAGTGCTCATCGACACAAATTCTTCGACCGTGCCATCGGTAATCAACTTGCCCTTCGCAATGACCACGATGCGATCAGCCATCAACTGCATCTCACTCAGCAGGTGACTGGAAACAAGCACGGAACGACCCTGCGATGCGTAGTGCCGCAAGAACTCGCGCAGCCACTGGATCGACTGCGGGTCGAGGCCATTAGCAGGCTCGTCGAGCATCAAACACATCGGATCAGCGAGTACGGCTCCCGCGAGGGCAAGGCGTTGTGACATGCCTAGAGAAAAAGTCTTAGGACGTTTGCGCGCGACGGAGTCCAGGCCCACCAAGTTCAGCACTTCGTCAACGCGTGCATTGGAGATGCCCGCATCTGACCCGACCATGCGCAAGTGATTGCGTGCCGTGCGCTGCGGGTGAAACACCTTCGCGTCAAGATGCGCGCCAACCACCCGCGACGCGTGTCGATGCTCCTTGAGCAGCTTGCCGTCGAATGCGGTGCGCCCCTCGCCGCGGTCGAGGTCGAGCATCAACCGCATGGCGGTGGACTTGCCGGCGCCATTTGGCCCCAGGAACCCCGTCACCACCCCGCGCGGAACTGTAAAAGTCAATGCGTCAACGGCCAGAACCGAGCCGTAGCGTTTCGAGAGCCCAACCGCTTCGATAGTCACAAGGCGACACTAACCCAAGTGGACGCCTAGAAGCGGATGCGGCACAATTAGCACTCGGTCGTTTGGAGTGCTAGCCGATTACTCGCCGAAGGAGGAACCATGCCTACTTACTCGTACGCGTGCACCTCCTGCGACAACGCCTTCGACATTGTGCAGTCGATGTCTGAGGACTCTCTGACCGAATGCCCGAAGTGCCAAGGCCGGCTGCGCAAGCTTTTCAACAACGTGGGCGTGATGTTCAAGGGCTCGGGCTTCTACCGCACAGACTCGCGCTCCGGCACAGACTCGAGCGCGTCCTCGACGCCCTCCTCCCCGAGCACCAGCACGCCCTCGACTCCTGCGACACCTGCGGCCCCTAGCGCTCCGGCAACCGCGCCGTCGAGTCCGTCTACCTCCTCGAGCTGATCTCGCCCTGTGGACAGCCGCAGGCACGCCACACCGGTTTCGACATATCGTCCCGTATGCACTCAGTACTTCGCCTGATCCGCAAACGTCGTCGTCTCGTCATTGCCGCGCTCGTATTCGTGGCCACCTGGATCGCCCTCACCTCGCTGCGAGCCACCCCCGAGACCGTGACTGTCCTCACCGCTTCGCGTGACCTTCCCGCGGGCACGATCATCACCGAGAGCGACGTCGTAGGCACTGCATTTCCGCGCGATGTCCTCAGTGGCGCAGAGGTGCATGGCCCACAACAAGCGGTAGGTAGGACTCTTCTCACGCCCATGAGCGCTCGCGAGCCCATGACCACCACTCGACTTCTTGATGCCCGCGAAATTCCCGACGGCTACGTCCTCCTGGCGGTCCGCCTCGATGCTCGACAAGTCCGATTCATTCGAACCGGAGATCGCGCCGACCTCATCGGGGTGGCCCAGGGCCAAGGTCGCGTACTCGCCAGCGCAGCGCGGGTGGTCGTCGCGATATCCGGCTCACCTGACTCCGGGCTTCTCGTCGAGGTTCCCAAAAACTCAGCTCCGGCACTTGCGGCCGCCTCAGCTGACGGCACTCTCTCGGCTACGCTTCTGGCCAACTAAGGAGGCTAAATGATCAAGGGATTCAGAGAGTTCGTGTTCCGTGGCAATGTCATTGACCTTGCCGTTGCCGTGGCCGTCGGCACTGCACTGGCGGCCTTGGTTGCCGCAGTCACCAAGGCGCTGATCGACCCCATCGTCGTGTGGTTCGTCTACGTCATCACTGGCGGCAGGACTCTCGACGGCGGTCCGACCCTGCCAGGCGGCGCCATCCTCAATATTGGGCTTCTCGTAACCGGGCTCATCACCTTTTTCATCACTTTGACAGTGCTCTATCTCGTCTTCGTTCTCCCCATGAACAAGTACCGTCAGCGCATGGGTCAAAGCGGGGTCGACGCTCGTCCGGCTGACGTGCAATTGCTGGAGGAGATCCGTGACTTGCTCAAGGAGCAGCAGGGCAAGAAGTAGTGCTCCTCAACCCGGCCCTGGACAGCGCTAGGCCCTTGATGGTCGTGGGCCTGCCACGATGCGGTACCCGATTCATTGCCAATGCGTTCAATCAGCACCCCGCCGTGCACCTCAATGGCGAGATCCCACACGTCACGATGAAGGCCGCCATCAAGTTCGTGACCGCGACCGACGAATTCTTCACTGGTCGCGATCGCGTGCTCACCAATCGCGACGCCGCATATGTGCCCGTTGATTCAGCCTGGACGGCGCATCGACGCGAACTTCTCTACGCCATGTGGGCGAGTCTGCCTAAGGGCGTGCCACCTGCGCTCCCCAATCACGCAGTGGACTGGTACGGCCACAAGACACCCAGCCATGATCAGTTCTGGGAGTTCTACCGCGACTTCTTCGGAGGGTCTGGGCCGAAGTACGTCTTCTGTATGCGCGGTTTCGCTGACAACTACATCTCGCGAGACGCAATCGGGGCTAAGCCGATCGCACAAGTGGCCAAGCAGTACCGCACTGCCGTCAACCGTTATGCCGACATGAAAGAGGCCTTGGGCGACGATGTCTCACTTTTCATCCTCGAGGATTTGCGGGAAGGCGGCGTTGACTACCTTCGAGAGGTGCTCTTCGATCGTCTTGGCATTCCGGTAAGCGCTGATGTCCTCACTCGCATAGATCCGAACAGGCCCGCCAACTCTTCAGCGCAGAAGGGCGTCGAGAAGCGATCACTCAACGATGCTGAACAAGCCTTCATCGCCAAGCACCCCGACCTCGTTGAAGCGCTGGACGCCGTGCGAAGCGCCCAACGAATCTAGGGACGGTCGAAAGACTGCGGAGTCGACCAGCTCGAGGTGGCTAGGTCGTTGGAGATGCGGACCCGTAGCGCGCTGGGTCGGCCTTTCGCCCACGTGAACATGATGGGACGGGCTTGCGGGGCAGACACATTCTGCCAGTTACCGCCACCGACTCGTATCTGAATCTCCGCACTCTTGATGGGCCAACGAATGTCCGCAGCAGCGGTCCAATTGACCTTGAGCCGCTTGCCCACACGAGTGACCTTGACTAGGGGCGTCTCTGGCAGCATCGGTCGCAAGTAGTCATTGAGTTGAACGATTCGATTTGCTACGAAAGTGGGGGCCGCGCTCTGGGCTCCTTCGGCAGCCTGAGTTTGCGATTCACGGCAACTCCTGTCACAGGCACCCCAGTCCGCGATCACTTCGCGACGAGGATCTTTCAGGAGGCTGGGATGAATTGCTGCGGAAATCTTCTGCACCATGACATCTAGCTGAAGATCGGGCACGACAGTGCTCAGCTGAAGAAGCGCGCGGTGGTACTCCGCCCAACACGCTCGCACTTGCATGCACTTGGTGAACATAATCGCCCTGTCATTGGTGTCAGTCCACTCTGGGGCCCAGTCAAAGGTCTGATCAGTGCCCCACGGCATCATCGTGAAAATGCCCTTGTTGTCGCTGTGCAAGTAGTAATTGTTCTTGATGTAGTGGGCGTAGCCGTCCCAATGGCCAATAAAAGTTTCCGTAGCCCACTCGCGCACGAATTGGGAGCGGTCGGCGACCTTCCCTAGCGCAGACCACCAGGCAGCCGCTGGCGAATTGGCCGCGGCAATCAAGTCGATGAGGTCGGCTCGATCGGATGCGTCACCTTCGTCCACTTCAAAGGCACCCTCGTTGCCTGGGGACACATCCATCCAATAGGAGCCTTCGTAAAGGTGCTGTGTTTTGTTGAACCAACGACTGAGCATGGGCTTGTCGTAGGTCTCAATATGAGCGTAAAGGCCATACGAGGTGCCGTTGAACGACACATCGGCATAGCCGACACGAGGGGCAGGAATATCCATTGCTCGGAACACCCGGTAGGCGAGTGCCTCGTGAATGAACGAGCCGTCCTGAACCATGTTGTTGAGAGTGAGCTTCTTCAAACCGTAGAAACGCAGATTGTCGTCAACCGCGTTGATCTTGACCTTGAATCCCGCCTTGCGGTCCAGCCACCGATAGGAGCCAATAACTCCCTTGAGCCTGATGCCAATGTCGTAAGGACCCCAAGTGCCCCAGGAGGTACGCACCGACATCGTGCCGAGTTGATAATTGCCACGTGGATCGGCAGCGAGTGCGTCGATGGCCGGCTGTTCCATCGTCAAGTTGATCTTGATGACCTTAAGCGGGTCAAAGACCTTGGCCTGCGGATCGTTGCCTTCGACGTAGACGCTCGGAGTGGGGGCCGTCGGGCGAGCAGAGGCAGTCGAACTCGGCGCGATGACCAAGGCTGGGACACCAATGACCGCAGCTAAAAGGAGGAGCAGGATCCGGCGCATCCGACAACCGTAAGGGACAACTACCCGTGATGCGGTGGCCGAGCCTCGTAGTAATCCTCATCACGCAGGGCCGTCGCCGAATCGATCTGCTCCGGCAGCAGTTCGACATCCAGAGCCGGAGTCTTTGGCTTATTGGGCTCAGGGGTCATCTGGCAAGGATAATCGCTGCTATGGGCAGAGTGATCCTCTTCGGCGCGACGGGCTATACCGGGCGAATAACAGCAGCTGCGATGGTCCGGCGGGGCCTCGAGCCCGTGTTGGCCGGGCGGTCCCGAGCCTCCCTCGACGCTCTAGCGGCCACATTAGAGGGCACTGGGGCCTTCTCGACTGCCCTAGCCGACGCGGCAGACCCCACATCGGTGCGAGCGCTCCTGGACTCTGGCAATGACGTGCTGGTCTCCACTGTGGGCCCATTCGCCCGCTTCGGTGGCCCCGCACTGGCCGCTGCAATCGATGCCGGAGCCGCATACATCGACTCCACCGGCGAGCCATCGTTCGTTCGCAGGGTCTTCGAACAGGCCGGACCCCGCGCTGCCGCTAAGGGCGCACGACTGCTGACGGCCTTTGGCTATGACTACGTGCCCGGCAACCTCGCGGGCGCCATCGCGCTGCGTCGAGCGCGTGAGGCGGGTCGACCGGCAAGCCGAGTCGAGGTGGGCTACTTCGTCAAAGGCGGCATGGGCCTGAGCTCGGGCACTCGGGCAAGCGCCTCCGGGATGTTGTTTGAGAAGTCTTTCGCCTTCCGTGGCGGGGAGTTGCGCGATGTGCGACCGGGTGGGTCTGTGCGCAGTTTCGATCTCGGTGGTCAGATGTGGGACGGTCTGCCGCTCGGCGGCAGCGAGCACTTCGCACTTCCCAGGCTCGATGCCTCCCTCCACGACGTGGGCGTCTACCTCGGTTGGGCTGGCAAGTGGACGAAGGCTGCGTCCTTCGGCGCATCATCACTGGGCGTGATCACGAGTGTGCCCGGTGTGCGCCGCGGGCTAACTGCGCTGACCACGCGGGGTGTTCCTGAAACAGGCCAGGGCCCAAGTCCCGAAGATCGTGCTCCCGGGCGATCCATCGCGATCGCAAATGCCTACGACCCAGTTGGGCGCCTCGTCAATTCAGTGCGCGTCGTCGGGCCGACTCCCTACGACCTCACCGCCGAATTGTTGACATGGGGCGCGTCGATGTTCATCGCACAGCGCGAGACCGGAGTCGGTGCGCTTGGGCCGGCGGATGCCTTTGGCGTAGATGAACTCATCGCCGGGTGCGCGGGCCTGAAACTACGAGCCCATGACTGAGGTTCTCGCCGAGGACGTGTGGCGCGCTCGCGCTGAGATGCAGCGAGCACGAGTCACTCCGCTCATCCAGCCCCGCCTTGCACGCAGAGCCGAAGGCACCAAGCACCCGGTCGAAGATTTCCTCTTCGAGTACTACTCCAACACTCCTGGCAAGTTGCAGACCTGGCATCCGGGTGCGGGTGTAGCCCTCGGCGGTCACGCAGAGGAATACCTCGCACTCAAGGGCTACGTCCGCAACAGCGAAGGCGTGACCGCACCCATCGAGTCGTTGACACCGAGGCGAGAAAGTCTCGCGAACACCGTGGATCTTTTGGAACGCACTCAGTCACGCACCCCTGAGTTCAGCTGTTTTGGTCGCCATGAGTGGGCGATGGTCTATCAACTTGATCCAGACGAGATTCGACATTCGGCGTGGCCGCTTCGACTCACTATGGACGAGATCAGCGATGTGATCACATCGAGCCCACTGAAATGCACCCACTTCGATGCGTTTCGTTTCTATACCAATGCAGCAAAGCCCCTCAACGTCTTGCAGCCCACGCGTGCAACGCAAGCGGATCTCGAACAACCAGGTTGTCTACACGCTGGAATGGACCTTTACAAGTGGGGCTTCATGTTCAGCCCGTGGGTCCCCTCTGAACTAGTGGTCGATTGCTTCATGCTCGCGCGCGAAATTCGCGAGGTCGACATGCGCGTTGCACCATACGACTTAAGCGCGCTGGGCGTCGAACCCATCCGCATCGAAACGGCCGAGGGGCGAGCAGAGTTTGCCGGATTGCAGCGGTCGTTTAGTGATCGTCAACAGGCGATGCGGGTGCGGGTGACAAAGACCCTGCGGCACCTGTTGGCCGCGATGCCGCCCGCCTACGTCTCTTGATTCGTCGAAGGCGCATGCTGTCATCGGCGCGTACCGGGAAGGGAGCACCGACCGCCTTGAGCTCTTCGAGGATCTCTCCGTATCTGCGATCAATCCTCGCGCAATCATCGAGCCCGTAATCCTTGCGCCAACGACCTGGCTTGGCCTCTTTTGAGGAAACGTTTTCGGCAAACCACTGCCGAAAGGTCGGATTGGAGGGCACGTCGATGCCATTAAGCAACCGGGACAGCGTGGCCTTGCGATGAGTGACGACTAGGCGCTGTAGATCAATGCGAATCACAGCGCCTTCCGGTGCAGCGAGTTCTGCTCGGTGCGCATCGAGCATGCGCATGCGCCATGCCTCGAGCCCCACCATGACGTTGCTGGGTCCGAACTTCTTGCCCGCGAAGGAAGCCGCAACATCTCGCCCGTCACGCATCATGTGCACGATCTTGGCATCGGGGAAGAGTGCAATTACGCGATCAGCCGCGCGGGCATTGGCGGGGGTCGTGTCTACCCAGCGCTTATCGCCTTGCTGTGCCATCTGAGGTGCCAGCACCGTCGCGACGAGACGACGAGTCGCCACATAGGGGTCAGCACCGAACTCAGAGAGATACACAGCCGCAGCAGCCTCGAGCTCCTCACGGGATAGTGCGAGGCTCAGCCCGTTGACCGCTCCTGACGGCTTGTCTCGCTCGAACCAGTGGGTCCAGAGCGACTGCACAACTAGATCAGGAGTGACGCGGCTCGGCTTTTGCGGGTACGGGAACGCGACGCGCAACGCCCGCTTGAGCGGGTTGCGCGGCGGAGAGCGCTTGATGCGCGGAATCCGACCCTCCGTCACGGTCGAGTACGCCTCGGCCAGCCCCAAAGCAGAGGCAATGAACCGCAGTTCGCGCGGACGAGTCAGCGTCAATTGTGGATGCACGTTGAGCAATCGACCCGCCACGGTCGTGCCACTACGACCGGTGCCCCCGACGAAAATCGGCCGATCCAGAATTTCGTCCATGGGCCCTCCCGCCTCGTCTTGTCGCGTTGTGCCGTCCCACTATCCAAGCACGGACCCTGATATCGCCCCGGCAGGCCGCGACCGCATGGGATACGGCACTATCTTAAGGACCCGAGCGAGCCTTACCTGAGGAGGAACCATGGTTGTTGTGTCTGTTCTGTATCCCCTTGCGGGCGGCAAGAAGTTTGACGCGAACTACTACCTCAACTCGCATGTGCCGTGGGTTGGTGAGCTCCTGACGCCAATGGGGATGAAAGAAGTCCGCGTTCGTGAGGCTCTCGAACTCGAGCCTGGCGTTCTACCGGAGTTCTCGTGGGTTGCCGACCTTTACTTCGACACCATGGAAGAGTTGAACGCTGCTCTCGCCGAGCACGGTCCCGCGACTCAGGCAGACATCCCCAACTTCACCGACAGCACACCGATCATCCAGATTTCCCACGTGCGCTGAGCTGCTTCAGCAGCACCCCGCCCTCGTAGCTCAGGGGATAGAGCATCGGTTTCCTAAACCGTGTGCCGCAGGTTCGAATCCTGCCGAGGGCACTCACCGCTGAGCTGTTGTTCGTCAATTAGAGCGAGTATGCGCGGGCTTTCGTCCACTTCAGATACCCGCGACTCGAAGCTGCATACAGCGTCACCGTGACGCTCACCCGTTGACTCGTAGTGATGTACAGCGTCTTGGATCCGTTTGCGCCGGTCACCATGCGGTAGAGCTTGAGGTCGCCGGCTGGGCGCGCTCGAAGAAGCGGCGTGACCGAAACCTGCACATGAACCGGCTGACCCGAACTGGTGAAGGTAGAACGCTTCAGAATCACATTGCCGCTCGTGCGAGTCAACTCAGATGGCAGCGGCACACCCCGGACAATCTGGCGCTGCCGAGTTGCTTGTGGCTCGATCGCCCGGAGCACAGTCAGGTTGAAGGTCGCCTTGCTGAACGCGACCATCCCTCCGTCTTCATGCTGTGCTGCGATCAGGCGAAATGAATAGCTTCCTGGAGTCGTCGCCTTGCCGGAGATTTCTCCCGTGGTCGTGTTGAGTTGCAGTCCATCCGGCAGCGGAGAGCCAGTGCCATCCACGATCCATGCTGCATTCGTGTCTGCGGCAAGTGGAGTGGTTGCAGTAGCGCTACCAAAGGTCGCCGTCGGAGTTGCTTTATAAGGCACGCCTGCGCGCGCAGCGGTCAACGTTGCACCGGAGATATGAACCCAATTGATGACCGCTTGCTGCGACGCCCCGCCTTCAAACAGTGGCGGCGCCATGAACGCACTCGGTTCGACCATGTTTCCGCCGCCAGAGCCGTAGCCAGCTGAATTGCCAGCACTGGCACCGACGCCACCACCACCACCGGCGAAGCCGCCACCACCACCACCACCGCCCCCCATAACCACCGGCGTGCTGGCGTTGTCATTCCCCCCGATTCCGCCTTCACCGGCACCAGCGCCGGTGCTCGGATTGCCGGGCGCCCCTGGCAGACCGGGCTGACCCGGCGCCGAACCACCCAACCCACCCGCAACCACATCACTCAAAGAACTGGCAAGCGCTACCCCATTCCCATTAAGAAGATCCGGCACGAAGCCGGATGAGCCATCTGACTGGCAGGCGCCAGCCACGTAGGCCCCGGATCCGCCGGTACCCCCAACGACGATTCGGGCCATACCGTTCACTTCGAATGCGCTCGCACCACCGCCGCCACCACCGGACTTTGCACCAGTAAATGTCGAAGAATTGCCGCCTGCTGCACCAGAAAAGCCGTAAGCACCCAGTCCACCTGCACCACCTGCCTCAACACCGCCCGACGAGACAGTGCCATCAGCACCATCCGCACCCAGGATCCAACTCACGGAATCGCCAGGTTGGACTCGCTGCGATGAAGTCACCTGGCAGGCAACGAAATTCCCGCCGCCCATTCCTCCCGACAGCACAATCTGGATCCCGAAGATGCCTGCTGGGACTTCGGAGTTGTTCGCGGGCCATGGCGCTGGCGGTGGAGCCGGCAATGCGCTCACGGGAGCAGCCAATGCCCCCAAGCCAGCCCCGATGAGAGCAAGAATCCCGAGGGCAGCGATTGAGCGTGATGCGGGCCTGGGTGCCATAGCCATCCTTAGGGTGCGGAGGGGCATCTCCGGCGAGGGTACCTTTCTTAAACGGGGGACACCACGAGACGCACCACAATCGACTTCGAGGTTGGTGTGCCGCTCTCGGTCGCGACGGAGTCCAAGGGCACGAGCGCATTGGCTTCGGGGAAGTAGGCGGCCGCACACCCGCGAGGTGTCGGGTAGCCCACCGTGCGGAAGCCAGCGGCGCGGCGCTCGCCATCGGGACTGATGCTCACTAGATCAACAATGGTGCCATCGGCGATGCCGAACTCCGTCAGATCGTCCGGGTGCACGAACACCACCCGACGCTCACCCTTGATCCCGCGATAGCGATCATCGAGACCATAGATCGTGGTGTTGTACTGATCATGCGAGCGCATCGTCTGCAGCATCAGGTGACCAGGGGGAACTTCAACAGCTTCCACCGCGGCACTTGTGAAGACTGCCTTGCCTGATGCAGTGGGGAACGTTCGCGTGTCACGCGGCGGATTGGGCAACACAAATCCATCGACAATGCGCTCATTGAAGTCCGTAAATCCTGGGATGACTTGCTCGATCGCGTCGCGAACACGCGAATAGTCGCCACTGAGACCAATCCAGTCGACCGAATCGTCCGGACCGAGAACTCGATGGGCGAGATTCGACACAATCCAGGCTTCACTACGCAGATCTGGAGATGCAGGCTCAAGATGGCCGCGCGACGCGTGCACCGCGCACATCGAGTCTTCGACTGTCACGAACTGTGGCCCCGTCGCTTGTTCATCAATCTCAGTACGGCCCAGACACGGCAGAATCAGCGCCTCCTTGCCGGTGACAATGTGCGATCGATTGAGCTTTGTGGAGGCCTGAACGGTGAAATCTGCATTTCGAAGTGCCGCGTAGGTAACTTCGGTGTCAGGTGTCGCAGCCGCAAAGTTGCCACCCACAGCCACCATCACACGCGCTTGGCCGTCGCGCAGGGCTCGAATGGATTCGACAACATCGAAGCCGTGCTCACGCGGCGGATTGAAATCGAACGCTTTCCCGAGCGAATCCAGAAACGCCGGACTGGGCTTCTCATAAATGCCTACTGTGCGGTCACCTTGGACATTGCTGTGACCGCGCACAGGACAGGCGCCGGCTCCGGGGCGACCCACATTGCCACGCAGCAGCACGTAGTTGACGATCTCTCGGATCGTCGACACGGAGTTGCGGTGTTGGGTTAATCCCATTGCCCAACACACAATCACTCGATCTGCATTTACGGTCTCGTCGACGAATGCTTCGACCTGCGCGGCGTCGAGTCCGCAGATGGTGTGGAGACTCTTCACATCGGCCGCGAGCCAACCGGCCCGAGCATCATCAAACCCTTCGCACTGCTCGTCGATAAACTTCTGATCCAGCACTCCCCCGTTGCGCTCCTCACGCTCCACAAGTTGGCGATTCACCAGGGTAAAGAACGCATGGTCGCCATTGACTCGGATCGGCAGGTTCAGATTGGCGATCGCCGTGCCACTGTGGAGCAGGCCACTAGCACGTTGCGGGTTGCGGAATCTCTGCAAACCCGCTTCTGGGAGCGGATTGATCGACACCACGCGCGCACCTCGACGCTTGGCTGTCTCAAGTGCGCTCAACATACGCGGATGATTCGTGCCCGGGTTCTGTCCGACAACAACAATGAGATCAGCGTGATCCGTGATGTCGACAAGCGAGACGGTGCTCTTGCCGATTCCAATGGTGGACGTCAATGCAATGGTGCTCGACTCGTGACACATATTGGAGCAGTCGGGCAGGTTGTTGGTGCCAAATCGACGAACAAATAGTTGGTAGAGAAAAGCCGCCTCGTTGCTAGTGCGACCACTTGTGTAGAAGATTGCCTCGTTGGGTGACTCCAATTTGTGCAGATGATCTGCCACCCGATCAAGTGCCGCATCCCAGGTGATGGGTCGATAGTGCGTGTCACCGGCAGCCTTGAACATCGGCTCGACGAGGCGCCCCTGAGACTCCAGCCAGTGGTCGTCTCGAGTCTCAAGATCAGCGAGAGAATGTGCAGCGAAGAAGTCACCATCGACGCGCTTGCGGGTGGCCTCCCATGCCACCGCCTTTGCACCGTTCTCACAAAACTCGGCGAGATGACGCTGATCACCTTCAGGCCACGCACAACCCGGGCAATCGAAGCCCTTGCGTTGGTTAATCAAAGGAAGTGTCCGTAAGGCACGAATGGGCCCCATCTCCCGGGCTGAAATCCCGAGCGCGGACGTCACCGCGCGCAAGCCACCGGCCGCATTTTCAGGACCTTGCTCTGCCACGGGGATCGCCTTCTATCGGTGAGTTCCCCATCGTAGTGAAATCCCAAACCCACCACCCTCAGTACCATCAGCAAATGTCCTCCACCCAGCGCCGTCGAGTTCAGAAGTGGGATGGCGCATTCCACGGGAGCAGCGACCAGATCGCTGTCGAGGAGCCCCTCGAGGTAGAGGTCGATGGCCGCAGAGCGACCACGACGATGCGTACTCCCGGGCATGACATTGAGTTGGCACTCGGCTGGCTCGTGTCCGAGGGGCATCTGTCATCGCCCGAAGACGTCGCGGACGCGCGTGAGTGTTTCGAAGACATCGAAGACCCTGAGAACGACGACGTACGGCGACTGGTTAAGGTTCGCACTCGCGAGGGCATCGTGGTCAAGCCACGGCTTCACGTCACATCAAGTGCGTGCGGCGTATGCGGAAGCGATGCGATTCATACGACGCTGACCGGACGTCGATGGGATCTCGCAGCAGATAGCTCGACATTCACCGTGACCGCTCTGCTTCAGCAACCAGACACTCTGCGTAATGGACAAACCGGCTTCGCCCTCAGCGGTGGATTGCATGCCGCTGGACTCTTCTCTCCAGACGGCAGTCTGGTGTGTCTTCGCGAAGACGTCGGTCGCCACAACGCAGTGGACAAAGTTATCGGCTGGGCATTGATGCGAGGCTTGCTTCCACTTCGGGGCAACGCGCTGCAGGTCAGCGGCCGTGCTTCCGCCGAACTCGTGCACAAAGCCGTGATGGCTGGCATTCCTTTGCTCGCCGCAGTGTCTGCTCCGAGCACTCTCGCCGTCGATCTCGCACGGGAGGCTGATCTCACGCTGGCGGCCTTCGTGAGACCGCCGACCTTCACTGTGTACTCAGCCGAGCATCGCATACCACAGATGTACTGACTAAATCCCGAAGAAATTCATGCGTCACTCGAACCTTGACCGGTCATTTCCCCCTTTTGCTCACAATTAGGGCGAGACTGCACATGGGAGCAGTACGACGATCCAACTTCGCTTCTATGAGAGGGCGGCATGAAGGCAACGACCCGACGCGCCGACGGAACCATCGAACTTGACGACCGCATACACGAACTCAGCCTCGCCGACAATTTGGTGGACTACCTACTGCTGCGCACGAGCGTGAATGACGTGGCTCAGTTCGCAGTCCATCACCTCATTGATCGCCTTCGTGTCTGGCATCTCGCGATCCTTCGTTGCACTCCGGAGGGGCACCTCACCAAACTCGGGTCGTTTGGACAATCTGATTCGGCTGACGCTCCCAGCCTTGCTGGACGAAACTTCATGACAGACCCGAACTTTCGAAGCACTCTCGCAAGGGGTCGACCTCATAGTTCATTTCCACTACCTAGCTGGACTTCCCTTGACTTCCGCGAGATGGAGAGGTGGCAGCATGCGCGAGGACCCGAGTTGCTCTGGCCGCTTCAGATCCCGGCGCGAACCGTAGGGGTGCTGCAGTTCAACTTCCTCTCCGTGCCGGATGCAAGTGAAGTCATCGAGGACGTCTCCGCAATCTCACCGGTGTTCAGCCTGCTGGCGCTGCATGCGAGCCCCCCCGATAGAGACTCCACCCAAACGCCTAGTTCAGCCGACGATCCCGGAATCGACGCACTCTCGCCTCCCCTGTCCGACAGACAGCTGGACATTTTAAAGTGGATGTCCATGGGCATGACCAACGACCAAATCGCTCACCAAATTAAGTTCAGCGCATCAACCGTTCGCCAGGAGACCATGGTGATCTACCGATTCCTTCATGTGGGCGGACGTTCTGAGGCAGCTGCCGAAGGCAAGCGCCTCGCCCTTATCTAAACGAGACGGTGGCCCTTTGCGTCACACAGCACTGACTCCGGGCTCAGACGGTATAGCGAAACTCATGCCGATAAGCGGGGTAGCCGTTGGCAGCCGGTGCCTTGACCGTCACCACGATCAACCAGTCAGGGCCATCCACGATGACCGCGTTGCCTATGACCTTGCAGACACGTACGTCTCCGCGGACAGCTTTTCCAGACCTGAGGTCAACGCAATAGCCGGAGATGCGCACGGCCGCTTGCTCAACGGTTTTCTCCGGGAAGATCGTCTTCGGCGGCGTGATCCGCTTTGGCGGCTTGTAATGCTGAGCTGGCTTGAGGAAGTCGACAGTCGAATTTGAGGTGTTGTTATTCGGATTCGGATCTGTCGTGGGCGAGGAGACGCTCGAACGGTTGATCACAATCTGCGCAATGGTCTTCGATATAGACACAGTCAACGTGAAGGTCGAACTATCACCCGGCAGTAGCGAAGCTGATCGCGTACACGTCACCACACGCCCGACCGCTGAGCATGCCCAGCCATCACCCACACCAGATACAAAAGCCATGCCGCGGGGCAACTTGTCCGTCACCGTAGGTGTCACCGCAGCCGATGGACCAAGGTTGCGCACCTGAAGCACGAAGGTCGCTTCGGATCCCCGTAGGAAAGTTCCCACGGCGGTCTTCTGGATCGCCAGATCTGCACTGGCCTCCGGCGTCACTCGATCACTATCGGAATCGTTCGTCGGATCAGGATCGTAGGTTTTGCCCGAGACTGATGCGACGTTCGTCAGAGTCGTCGTCACCTCAGGATCCACATCTGCGGATATCTCAATTGATGGGAACGAATCGCCCGACGCGAGGTTCTGATCACGATTTTCGCGCTCACAATGGACGTCACGGCCAACGATGGAGCACGACCAGCCGTCGCCACTGGCTTGCGTGGGTGTGAGGCCGACTGGGAAAGCGTCATCCACAGTGATCGGACCCTCGGCGGTATCTGGGCCGAGATTGGACACTTCAAGAACGAAGTCCACTCCTTGGCCAGCCACGACAGGATCGGTTGTATGTGTCTTGACGATCGCTAGGTCGGCCGAATTGATGAAGGCGGCTGCCGCATCCTCAGGCCCGCCGTACGCGCCATCGCCATTGCCAGTCGCACCACTGCCATCCTCCGGGATTGCTCTGGCAAGGTTGACATGTGGAGCCGGACGCACGCCGCTCTCAGCCACAGCTGAGCTCAGGGGGGTCGCGGTGAACACAATCGACAAGGCGTCACCCGGAAGCAGATTGGCAAGGTCTATCCAGGTGAGTCGTTGCTGATTGCCGCTGAGATTCACCAGTGGATCCACTTGTTGCGCGTCATTACCTGCGACGCGCACCTGGGCGCTACCGTCGTCATAGCGCCAGCCCTTTGGCAACAGATCAGTCACATCAATGCGCTCAGCCTTTACCGCTCCTGTGGACGTCACTTCGAGACGCCAAGTGAATGGCCGGCCTAGACGCGCGGTGTCCTCCGGGGCCGACTTGCGGATCTGTGTCGCCGGGAAGCGCGGGCTCACTGCAGAGGAGTCCTCACCACCGGTGTATCGGCGACCGCCCGAAGGGGCACTGTCGTAGGACCGCAGTGTGGCGAGATTGACGTAGGAATCCCCCTCGTGCAATCGCGACGAGTCTGCGAGTACACCGTCGTACGTGAGCCGGAGAACATCACCAGGATTGAGCGGGCCAGCAAGAGTCCATGTGATGGCATGATCTGCCTTGTCGTAGACGCCGCCGCGGTTGGCGGAATCTGGCACGTAGCGCACTTCCGACGGCAATTGATCGGTTACGCGCACATCAAAGGCGTCGCCGCTATCGGCGTCATTCGCAGCACGCACAGTAACCGTGTAGCCAATGAACTCTCCCGGTCCTGGACGTGCGTTGTCATTGGACTTTGAGATGGTCAGCGAGGGCTCGACAATTTTGACCTTCGCCTCTACTTTGTCGGATTCAAAGTTGAATTTATCGTCCGTGCTTGTTGGCGGAGTGCCAGGATTTCGATCCCAGTAGAGCTGCGCAATATTGGTGCGCGTGTCCCCCGCGACCACCGCCGAGCTCACATCAAGTCGAGCCGTGTAGGTGAATACCAAGTTGCGGTCCTGAGCTCCGGTGGATAGTTGTCCAAATGTCCAGCCGATTAACGTCGTGCCGTCAGCCTGCGGGGTATTTTGCAAGCGAACAGGTGCCACGGGGCACACGCTGCCATCGTCGAATGTGCACGACGTGGTCACGAGATCGACCGTGTTTCGGTCGAAATTGGCTGGCAAGGTGTCGATGATCGTGGCGTTGTAGCCGGTGAGGTTTGCCTTGTCCACCATCCGAATCGTGAAGGTAGCAACCTGGCCGGGCCCGAGAACCTTGGGCTCAACCGACTTGGTGATGCCGAGGCCAATGGCCGAAATACTTGACTCGGCCGAAGCGGAATAGCAACGCTCAGTCACCTGCGGAATCGGACAAGCCGGACCTGAACCGTTGTCGATCGTTGTACTCGTCACAGCTGCTGTGTTGAAGTAGGCAGCACCACCCACTGCACCCTGGCCAAGCCGCGCGCGATAAGTGAGTGTCGCACTCGAGCCGGGCGCAAGATCGCCGACATTCCAACGCACCCGTGATCCGTCGACAACAACAGCGCCCACGGAGGGATCCGGGGTGCCGACAAGGTCAATCTCTGCAGGGATTTCATCGACTACCCACACGTCGTGCCCAGGTGCAGCGCCCGCCTTGTTCGTGACCGTGACGGTGAAAGTCGCGATTTCTCCCGGCTCAATCGGCTTTGGTTGATCGTTCGTCTTAGCGATCGAGATACTCGGCTCGACAACCGTGACGTTGTAAGCAGATGACTTTGTGGGCAGTGACGCTCCACCGGGTGCAACCTTGCTCGTGAATGATGCAGTGTTGCGACGAACCACACCCGCGACGTTGGTCGCCGCCGTCGTCACACGCGCAGTAAACGTAACAACAAAGGAATGATTTGTGGCGCCCGCTGAAAAAGTCGTCGGCAAAGTGAGACGAATCTGTGTCACTCCACTGACCACAGGTGTCGTGAGAGCAGCGCCTCCCGGCAGTGCCCCGCCATCAAATGTTGCGGTGGGGCTGCCAATGAGTTCCATGCCCGTGGGGACCGGATCGTTGAGGACACCGTTATAGACATTGGTATCCGCGGACACAGTGGACGTCACCGTGTAGGTAACCAACTCACCTATGGTGGCCTGACTGGGAGTGTTGTTGTTGAGTTCAGTGATCGAAGTAGTGCCAGTCTTCACAACCGCGACTGCTGGGACTGTGACACTGTGCGGGTCGTCGGCTCGCGGAGCATTCTGCTGGGCGGCCGGCACAGTTGGATCAATGTTGGTTTTCGGGAAAAACTCGTTCGTGCCACCGATGTTGTTGTCGGTCTCGTAGACACGTACGCCTGCTGTATTGGTATAGGTCGCACCTGCAGGAACGCCCAACGGATATGTAAGTGAATACGTCAGAGCTGTCGCCGTGGCGCCTGGTGCGAGCGGGCCCGCAATCGTCCACTGAATTCCCGGGAAGGTGATCGACCCCGCAGGAGGCACACAGGAACCACCACCGCTAATCACCGAGACGTCTGAGCAGGTGAGGCCAGAGGGAAGGCGATCCCACACCACAATATTGCTGACGGGAATGTTCGTTTCAGTAGCAGCCGCACCCGAATTCTTCACGACAACGCTGTAGTTGACTACGGTTCCTTCGACTGCGGATGTCTTGTTTCCGGTCTTAGTGAGTGTGAGTGGGGGAACCGGCGCGATTTTGAAGTCCACTTGATCACGCAGGGACAGCGCATCCCCATTGGTGTTGGTCGAGCGGAACTTCATGAGGTTGCCCGTAATGTCTGGTGTTGTACCACCTGACGGCGCATCCACAATGACAGAGAAAGTCGCCTCAAAAATTTTGCCCAGATCAATGAACTTTGAACTGCCCGTGGTGCTTCCCAACACCCAGGTGGGGTTAGCGGTGCCAGCGGCGGATGCTGCTTCGTTGAACACGATCTGTCCGCCCGGGACTGTATTTGACGGACCAGTAGCCCACGATGCTGCCTCGTAGTAAGTGTCCGTCGGAATCATGTCGGTGACAACAGGGTTACGCGTGCTTGCTGCTGAGGGGAAGGTGACTCGTAACTTGAAGCAAATCCGGTCTCCCACCGAGTAGGCCGGACGTGTGTCTGGAGTAGTCGTGGGGTCGAAATAGCTGACAGTCGAGCAGTCCATGTTTCCAGCAGGCACAGAGATCTGCTTATCAATGACGGCCGTGGACACCGTCTGTCGAGCCCACGACGTGTCATAGACGTCAACCGCCGGGCTCGGGTCTGGCGAGACTCCAGTCAATGGGCGGCTCATACCCGAAAGAGCAACATTGTTGGTGAATCCGTCTCCGCCCACAGTCGCCTGGCCCGCAAGCGATGTGCCGCTGTACGTCTGACGCATGACCGCTTGAAAAGTCACTACCGCTGTCGCATTGTCGAGCAATTCCGAGATCGAGGTGAAGACCACAGTCGTGGTCCCGTCAGCCCGCGGAGTGATGCTCGCATAGTTCGCACCGGTCGGTGAATGACCCGGCTGGGCAGCACACTCTGAAGCATTGTCTATCGACGTGTTTGCAGTTGCCGAGATCGGACACAATCCGTCCGGAACCGTGTCGGTGATCACGATGTTGGTTGCCCGCCGATACTCACTCGTTTGAGCCGTCAACGTGTACGTCGCGATGCCACCAGCGCTAAAGGCTGTGGGATTGACCGACTTCAGCAGACGCAGGTCCTCACTCGTGACTGTCTGTGTGTCGGTGTCGCGCACTGTGGGTGACGTGCCATCCGTGACGTCGCCTTCATAGAAACCTTGAACCTCGGAGTAGTTCGTGTAACTCGGCTCGGTGCCAGTCTCAGCCGTAGAGTCGCCGGAGTTGTTGTCAAGGTTCGCGGCCTGGTCAAGGCTGGCGGGGGCTGGCGTTGTGCCACCGAAATCCATGGTGTTCTTAAAGAGTGGAATACCAGCGCGGTACTTGATCACCGTGACTTCACCTGGCGTCAGGTTGCCTAGCGCCCACGTGACCTGCGTGTAGACACCCGCGGGCTTGCCGCGCGGGTTTTCCACCGTCTCCACAGCGTCAGGCCTAAGACAGTTGCCGGTGACCACAGGGACAACAGTGAGTCGCGGTGCTCCCGAGTATTCGACTTCGCCCGGCGCGGAGTTGTCGATCCCCCCACACTGCAAGAACTCCAGCCCGGCCGGAAGTAAGTCAGTCACCGTGACGAAGCTCGTTCTCGCAAAGTCATTGTTGGTGACAGTCAATGTGTAGATCGTCGTTTGATCGTGGACACCTCGTAGCAACTCAGCCTCAGCGGTCGCAACAGCCTTGTCGATGCGAATCGCAGTGATACTTGTCTGCACCGGATTGGCAAAGTCAGAGCCGGTGAAGGATCCATCAATCACGACCCCCTGTGCATCAAATTTCGGGACCGTACGGGGATTGGAGTTGGCGTAAGCGGCAGAGAGCACAGAGACCGCGTCGCCCACCGGGTAGCCCAGCGGATCTGCGAGCGCCTTGAAGGTGAGCCGATACGAGCCAGCTGGCTGGATGTCAGCAACGTTCGCCCATACGAGCGTCGTTTCTCCGGTCACCGGGTCGACGTACTGAGTCGGCGCACCTGCGCTGCTCGGAGAGACTGAGCCAGACACATACGAAACCCCTTGCGGTAGAACCGCACGGAAAGACATGTTGTAGGCGGGCGACGACGCGGCCCCCGGGTTCGTTGCGACGAGTGCATAGCTCGCTGGAGTGCCGACGAGCACGTTGGCTGAGGCCGTTGTGGTCAATCGAATATCTGGAGCGCCCGCCGAAGGGGCGCGCACGGCAACTGGGGCCGCGCCCACTGCTCCTGAGAGCCCCAAAGACCCGATGGCAACAGCGGAGACCGCCACCAGCAAACGAACAATCGGACCCCGAGATGCACGCACCTTCAACATACCCACAGGCTAGTGCTCAGAAATCAGTAATTCAGCGGTTGAAGGGGGTTACTCCTCTGTTGCGAGGCGTTGCTCAGTGGGGCAGGAGTCGAAAACAGCGCCGGTGTGCCCGGCTCAGCCTCAGCACCCGAGTCGCTTTGCGACCCATCCACCACGATGGCGTTTATACGTTCGGCAAGATCGTATGGATCCGGACGTGGCACGGCCAAGGGCAGCGTCTCGACAACTGTGAGCCAGGTGGACTCTATGTCGGGATGCTCCACGAAAAGTGACTCCGGATCCGCCGCTCCACCATCGAAGAATGCCTGCCACGCGGCGTTGTGCGAGACGTACGCCTCCCGCGCAGTCCACACGGAACGCTGCCAGGGGAAGATCCGAAGATTGATGACCTTTAGACCTGCGGCTCGCAGTTCGACGGCCGAATCAGCCGAAAGCTTTTGGAGATCATCCAGAAGCTTCTGCCGTTCAGCGGGCGTGGGGCTCTCGCCAGCCGCCTCGATGGCCGCAGACATGTGGTTGGTGGCCTTGGTCATGACGCTCTCAGAGACTTTGATGTCGCGAACGAGCTGCGCCACCTCTCCCGTGCGCGACGCCCAATCCGCAGCGACGAGGTTTGCCACGAGAATCACTGCGGCAAAGACGCTGGCACCTAGGACCCATGGCCATGCGAGCGAACGACGCGGGGACGACTCCATGTCCTTAGCGTAAGTTGTGCGCATGCGTGAAGACTGGCGGGACGACTATCTGGCCCGCGTGACCCAGCTCCAGCGGTCCTACGCGGCCATCCCCGCGGGCACCCCGATCCGACTGAGCAAGCCGACCTCAAACCTCTTTCGTCCCCGCGCCGCCTCTGCCCACCCCGGGCTGGATGTGACTTCCTTCGACGGCGTGATGCACATTGACCGCGAGGCACGCATCGCCGAAGTTCAGGGGATGACCACCTACGAGCACCTAGTGGCGGCGACTCTCCCCTACGGCTTAGCGCCCATGTGTGTGCCGCAGTTGAAGACGATCACGCTTGGCGGTGCAGTGACCGGCATGGGCATCGAGAGCGCGAGTTTCCGCAGCGGCACTCCGCACGAGTCCGTCATCGAGATGGACATCCTCACCGGCGCTGGCGAAGTGATCACGGTGAGTGGGAAGCCCGACGACCCGCATCGCGATCTGTTTTTTGGATTTGCCAATTCCTACGGATCGCTTGGCTATGCGCTGCGGTTGCAGATCGAACTCGAGCCGGTGAAGCAGTACGTACACCTTCGCCACATTCCGTTCGGTGACGCAAAGTCGATGCAGGACTCAATCGCACAGATCACAGCCGATCACTCCTACAACGGCGTCCGCGTGGACTTCCTTGATGGCACGGTGTTCAGCGCGCACGAGCAGTACCTCACCCTCGGCGAGATGGTCGACGCACCGCCCGCCCATCTGCGCCGCCCCAGCGACTACACAGGCATGGACGTCTACTACCGATCCATCCAACATCGCCAAGAAGACCTACTGACGATTCACGATTATCTGTGGCGTTGGGACACCGACTGGTTCTGGTGCTCGCGGGCCTTCGGTGCGCAAAAGCCCGCGGTGCGCAAGCTATGGCCCAAGAGCAAGCTCCGGAGCGACGTCTACTGGAAGTTCATCGCCCTAGACCGCAAGTACTCCTTCGCCTCGCGCATCGATCGACTTCGTAAGCGCCCGCAACGTGAGCCCGTGGTCCAGGACATCGAGGTGCCCGTCGACCGACTGACGGAGTTTCTCGACTTCTTCCACGCCGAAGTTGGCATCGAGCCCGTCTGGGTGTGCCCACTCAAGCAGCGTGACCCAGCCGTCCGCTGGCCCCTATATGAATTCGATCCCGAGGTCACTTACGTCAATGTCGGGTTCTGGTCGACCGTGCCTCTTCCCGATGGGGTCCAGCCCGCCGATGGACGGGTCAACCGGCGGATTGAGGAGATGGTCACAGCGCTCGATGGGCGCAAGTCGCTGTATTCGACCGCCTACTACTCGCCTGAGGAGTTCCGGACAATCTACGGAGGCGAGGACTATGACCTCCTCAAGACCGCCTATGATCCCGACGGACGATTATTAGGCCTGTACGACAAGGTTGTCCGGCAGCGCTAAGACACAGAGGGGTTCCACGTGAAGATCGCCGACGCATTTGCCATGGTGGTGCCAGCCGAGCGCCAGGTGGGTTTCAAGGCTTACGACGGGTCCAGCGTCGGACTCAATGCTGATGTGGTCATGGAGTTAAAGAACCCGCGCGGCCTTCAATACATCGCCGGGTCTCCCAACCAACTCGGTCTCGCGCGTGCTTACGTCGCCGGTGACCTCGAGATTCATGGCAATGCCTATGAGGCTCTGCGTCGCCTCTATCCGCTCCCACTCGATCACGTCTCGTGGTCTGATCGCGCCAAGCTCGCCAAGGAGTTCGCCAAGCCGGCGATGGCGCGCCCCACGCCTCCTGCGCAGGAGCGCCAACTCAAGGGCGGCCGCCACTCGAAGCGTCGCGATGCCGAGGCCATTGAGCACCACTACGACGTCAGCAACCTTTTCTACTCGTGGGTCCTCGGACCGACCATGGCCTACACGTGTGCAGTCTTCACTCGGCCCGATGCCAGCCTTGAGGAGGCGCAGGAAGAGAAGTTTGACCTCGTGTGCCGCAAGCTCGACCTCAAGCCCGGCAT
The DNA here is from genome assembly GCA_903850745.1 of uncultured bacterium. Classification (GTDB taxonomy): domain Bacteria; phylum Actinomycetota; class Actinomycetes; order S36-B12; family S36-B12; genus CAINMH01. The sequence continues at coordinate 688 of CAINMH010000049.1, read as the reverse complement.
GCGCTTGCTCGACGTCGGGTGTGGTTGGGGAGGCATGGTTCTCCACGCGGTCAAGCATTACGGCGTAACTGCCATCGGTGCGACGCTGTCAAAGCAACAGGCCCAGTGGGCACAACAGGCGATTAGGGAGCAGGGACTCGAGGGTCGCGCCGAGGTCCGCTTCTCCGACTATCGAGATGTACGCGAAGACAACTTCGATGCGGTGTCGTCCATCGGCCTTACGGAGCACATTGGGCGCGCCCAGTACGCAAGTTATTTCTCATTCCTGCAGGGCAAGCTTCGTCCCGGCGGACGCATGCTCAACCACACGATCACGCGCCCTGACAACAGCGAGCCGAGCCACTACAAGCGCTCCTTCATCAACCGCTACGTCTTCCCTGACGGCGAATTGTCCTCACCGGGCCTGATCATGAGCGCCTTCAATGACGCCGGGTTTGAGATCCGTCACGAGGAGAACCTGCGCGAGCACTATGCCCTCACTCTGGCCCACTGGTGCAATAACCTCGAAAACAACTGGGATGGGGCGGTCGCTGAGGCTGGCCTGCCTACGGCTCGCGTGTGGCGCCTCTACATGGCCGCATCGCGACTTGGCTTCGAACTCAACACGATCCAGTTGCATCAGTTCCTCGGCGTGAAACTCCACGACAACGGCAAAGCCGATGTGCCACTGCGATTCGATTGGACGCGC
>CAINMH010000048.1 GCA_903850745.1 uncultured bacterium | reverse complement strand
GTGGGGCAGTTCAACAAACTCAGGCGCTTGGATCTGCTGAGCCAGGGCGCCTTCGCCGATATCGACACCCTGCTTACTAAGCGGGCTGACCTGGTGCCCAATCTGGTGGCCACAGTGCAGGGCGCCAAGGACTTCGAGGCTGGCACGCTGACCGCTGTCACGCAGGCGCGTTCGATGAGCGTTCAAGCCAATAACGGGTCGATGGGTGACAAAGCCGCAGCCGACGGCATGCTCACCGCAGCCTTGGGCAAACTCTTCGCCGTCGCTGAGGCCTACCCCCAATTGACGGCCACGGTGAACTTCCAGCAACTTCAAGGGCAGCTGAGCGAAATCGAAGGTCAGTTGCAGTTCTCCCGTCAGTATTACAACGACTCTGTGGTGGCACTCAACACGGCCGTGCGCACCATCCCGTCTATGTGGTTTACGGGCCTGGCGAAGGTGACAGTGCGCGAGATGTACAACGAGCCGGACGAGGGTCGCCGCAGCGCACCTCAAGTCCAGTTCTAGTGCGTACCGCCCAGCGCTGGGCGGTTGCCGCCCTCGCCGTTACTGTCACGGCTCTGCCGATCGCAATCTCTGCGCCCGCTCATGCAGCGGAGAACATCACGGCTTTTGACGTGCAAGCGCAAGTGAACTCGGACACCACACTCGATCTCACTGAAACTTTTGCGTGGGACTTCGATGGCAACTACAAGCGCGGCGTCTTTCGAACGATCCCGCTCTATGTCGAACTCCCCGATGGCTACCGCCAGTACTACGACATCCGCGTACGCTCAGTTACCCAGGACGGCAAGCCGGCGCAGGTATCACAATCGACTGAAGGGGCCTACCTTGTCCTGAAGATCGGCAACCCCAATGTCACGATCACCGGCACACACATCTATTCGATCAACTACACCGTCGGCGGTGCCCTCACCACCATTTCATCAAGTGAGACGAATCTGCCATCCGGAGTGAGTGCCGGTGATGCGGAGTTGTACTGGAACTTCATCGGAACCCAATGGGATGTGTACATCCGTTCAGCAAAGACAACTGTCACAGGTCCGGCCGCACCACTGGCCACTAAGTGCTTCACGGGCAGCAGCGGCTCCACTGATAGCTGCACAGTGACTACCGACGGCACGACTGTGACTCTCGGGCCTGCAGCCCTTAGGCCAGCAGAAGCCCTCACGGGAGTCATCGCCTACTCCCCCAAAGCATTCACTGCCCCCATCTCGCCAGATATTCGCAAAGGCCCTGGGGCTCAAGCACTATCAATTGCACTCATCACGATTCCTATTGCGCTTCTTCTCGGTGCTGTGCCTATCGTCATCGCGATAGCAACTCGTCGACGCAATAAGGGCGTAGATATTGCCTACGCGCCCGTCCGTTATGGCCCACCGGATGACTTACGGCCCGCGGAAATTGCGGCCGCATGGGAGGGCGAGGTTGATGGGCGCGCACTTACGGCAACGGTGCTTGACCTCACCGCTCGCAAACATGTCACCGTGGCGCAGCAGGGGCACGACGAACTCCTGATCACGTGGCGTGGCGAAGCCACCGACCTTCGCCCGTGGGAGAACGAACTTCTCGCCGCTGTGCTCAAGGGACAGCCACAGGCCACCCTGGGACACTACGACCCAGAAGTTGCGGCGGCGGTCGCCACAACCAAGATTCAACTCGTCAATGATGCTCTCGTATCGGGCCGACGCAATCCTGAAGGCGATAAGCCCGACCGTCCGTGGAAGAGTCTGCTCGCGATTGGCGGAGTCTTGAGCGTCATTGTGCTGGTGATTTCTATCTGGGGTGGAGTTCCCGTCCTCGCTGCCGCAGTGCTTCCCTTCACTGTGATGGCTGTAGTGAGCGGCGCTATTGCCGCCTGGATTACGCCACGTATGCAAACTCGTACCTCGGCAAAATTCCTCTCGGAGGTCGAGGGATTCCGTCGACTGCTTAACACTGATGCCGCAGCGGCTCGTCGAGAGTTTGCGCAAAAACTCGATCTCAACGACGTCACCATATTCGCCACGATGCTGCCCTACGCCATCGTCTTCGGGTTGTCCGAGTCATGGGTCAACGCATTCCCAGATCTCACCCCAGAGCAACTGCATGGCGTGGGCTACAACGTCGCTGGCACTTATCTGCTGTGGTCCATGGTGAACACCTCGACTATGGCGCTCACGTCGAGCACCACTGCACCGCAAAGCTCAGGTGGCTCCGGGTTCTCCGGCGGCTTCTCAGGTGGTGGCGGTGGCGGTGGTGGCGGTGGGTCTTGGTGAATCAGCCCTCTACGCCGAGGCGTTCGAGGAGTAGTTCGCGTACGCGACCCGCATCAGCCTGACCACGCGTGGTCTTCATGACCGCACCCACGATCGCGCCGGCCGCTTGCAACTTGCCACTGCGAATCTTCTCTGCCACATCTGGTTGTTCGGCAAGAGCTGCGTCGATTGCTTCGAGCAGCGGGCCGTCATCGCTCACTACAGCCAGACCACGCGCCGCTACGACCTCATCAGGCGAACCTTCACCCGCGAGCACTGCCTCGAAAACCTGACGAGCAAGCTTGTCATTAAGGGCACCTGACGCGATGAGTTCCTCCACTCGTGCAATATCTGCTGAAGTCACGGGGAGGTCGGCAGGCTCGACCCCGCGCTCACTGGCCGCGCGGGTGAACTCCCCCGACCACCACTTGCGCGCAGCATCCGGCGCAACTCCAGCGGCGACTGTCTCCTCAACGATGTCGAGAATTCCAGCATTGACCAGCGTGGCCATTTCGAATTCGCCAATGGCCCAGGCCTCAGCCAGACGTGCACGACGCACAGACGGCAGTTCGGGAAGCGTGAGTCGCAGTTTTTCGACCCATTCCCGTGACGGAGCAATAGGCACAAGGTCGGGCTCAGGGAAGTAGCGGTAGTCCTCCGCTTGCTCCTTGGATCGCCCAGGCGCAGTAGTTCCGTCACCCTCTTGGAAGTGACGAGTTTCCTGATGGACCCGACCGCCGTCATCGAGCACCGCCGCCTGACGCTCGATCTCGAAGCGCACCGCCCGCTCGACCGAGCGCAACGAATTGACGTTCTTTGTCTCAGTACGGGTGCCCCAAGGATCACCTGGACGATTGAGCGAGAGGTTAGCGTCACAGCGCAACGACCCCTCCTCCATTTTCACATCGGAAACACCCAGCGCGCGCATCAAGTCGCGTAGCTCAGCAACGTAGGTCCGCGCAACTGCAGGAGCGAGCGCACCTGTGCCTACAACCGTTTTGGTAACAATCTCCACGAGCGGGATGCCCGCGCGGTTGTAATCCACGACCGAGTAGTCGGCGCCATGTATACGCCCAGTGGCTCCACCGGAGTGAGTGAGCTTGCCGGTGTCCTCTTCCATATGAACGCGTTCAATCTCGACCCTAATGACCTTGCCATCAACCGTGACATCGAGGTAACCGTCAGTACAGATCGGTTCGTCGTACTGACTGATCTGATAGTCCTTGGGCATGTCCGGGTAGAAGTAATTCTTGCGCGCCATGCGGCACCACTCTGCGATCGAGCAGTTCAGCGCAAGGCCGATGCGAATAATGGATTCGATCGCGGCACGATTCGCCACGGGCATTGCTCCCGGCAGTGCCAGGCACACCGGACACACCTGCGTGTTGGGCGCAGCGCCAAAATTCGTGGAGCACGAGCAGAACATTTTGGATTGCGTACCGAGCTCGACGTGTACTTCCAAACCGATCACGGGCTCGTAGCGCGTCAGTGCCTCGTCAAAGGGGACAGTCTTCATAGCGCGGGAGCCTCCTCAATGAGCAGATGACCCCATCGATCGACGAGTGCCGCCTCGACAGCCGCACCCGCGCGGTAGAGCCGATCGTCACCCATTGGCGGGGCCATGATTTGCAGGCCTACGGGCAGTCCGTCCTCCGGCGCAAGGCCGATTGGCAGCGACATCGCGCAGTTGCCCGCGAGGTTGACCGGGATCGTTGCAATGTCGTTGAGATACATGGCGACGGGATCATCCACCTTCTCGCCAATCTTGAACGCAGTGGTCGGTGCGGTAGGAGAGATCAGCACGTCGACCTTCTCGAAGGCTTCGGTGAAGTCGCGTGTGATGAGCGTGCGCACCTTCTGTGCCTGACCGTAGTAAGCATCGTAATAGCCTGAAGAGAGCGCATATGTGCCAATCATGATGCGGCGCTTGACCTCTGGGCCAAAGCCGGCCTCACGAGTGAGCGCCATAACTTCTTCGACAGAGCGCGAACCGTCGTCACCCACCCGCAATCCATAACGCATGCCGTCGAAGCGAGCTAGGTTGCTTGAGCACTCACTGGGCAGGATCAAGTAGTAGGCGGCGAGCGCATATTCGAAATGTGGGCACGAGACCTCAATGACTTCCGCACCTAGCTCGGTCAGAATTGCTACTGCCTCATCGAAGCGCTGTTGCACACCGGCCTGATAACCAGCGCCCGAAAGTTCGCGGACCAGTCCGACCTTCATTCCGCGGACGTCTGCATTGAGAGCAGCTGCGACGACATCCGGGACAGGCGCATTGATTGACGTGGAGTCACGTGCATCATGGCCAGCAATCGCCGCATGCAGCAGTGCCGTATCGAGCACGTTGCGCGCACAAGGGCCTACCTGGTCGAGTGACGAGGCGAGTGCGATGAGTCCGTATCGTGGAACCGCTCCGTAAGTCGGCTTCACGCCTACTGTTGCGGTGACAGCCGCAGGTTGGCGAATCGAGCCGCCGGTGTCGGTGCCAATCGCCAGTGGTGCCTCAAACGCAGCCAGTGCCGCTGCGGAACCACCACCACTGCCACCTGGGATGCGATCAAGGTCCCACGGATTGTGTGTCGGTCCATAGGCGGAGTGCTCAGTAGACGAGCCCATCGCGAACTCATCCATGTTGGTCTTGCCCAAGATGATGATGTCGGCTGCACGCAGACGCTCAACGACTGCAGCATCATAAGGCGGGATCCAGCCTTCGAGGATTTTCGAACCAGCAGTTGTTGGCTGGCCCTTCATGGCGAGTACGTCCTTCAGCGCCAGTGGCACCCCAGCAAGCGGGCCGAGTTTTTCACCCGCCGCACGCTTGGCGTCAACACGCTTCGCCGCAGCAATGGCTCCATCAGAGTCGACATGAAGAAACGCATGCACGCGCTCATCCACTGCCGCAATGCGATCTAGGTGCGCGCGAGTGACTTCCTCGCTGCTCACCTCCCCTTCGGCAATCGCCGAGGCAAGGACCGAGGCGTTGTCACGGATGAGACTCACGGTTACTCCTCATCCAGAATGCGCGGAACCCGGAAACGGTCATCTTCTATTGCCGGCGCCGCCGCCATGGCCGCCTCGCGGTCGAGGCCGGGGCGCGCTACGTCGTCGCGAAACACATTGAGAAGGGGCACCGGATGTGACATCGCCGGCACATCGGCCGCGGCCACCTCCCCCACTCGAGCAACCGACTGCAGGATCACATCAAGCTGCTCGGCGTAGTGGTCAAGCTGGTCCTCGGGGATCGCCAAGCGGGCCAGACGGGCCAAGTGGGCCACGTCGGCGCGGCTAATGTTCGTCACATCCAGAGTCTACTGGGGTCCCTAGTAGCGCCCGGAATCCGTCAATGTCTAGGACCGGAACACCGAGTTCGATCGCCTTGTCGTACTTCGAGCCAGGTGAATCACCCACGACTACATACGACGTCTTCTTGGACACCGATCCGCTTGCCTTGCCACCACGGGAGGTCACGGCCTCGGCGGCCTCGTCGCGCGACATCCCAGCCAAGGTGCCGGTGATGACAAAAGTAAGTCCAGCGAAGGGCTGCGGGCCGGTCTCTTTGACTTCATCGCGCATTCGTACGCCCGCTGCGGCCCACATGGCCACAATGTCGCGGTGCCACTCATCAGAGAACCACTCCACGATCGCCTCAGCGATGATCGCACCCACGCCCTCGGTCAGGGCGATTTCCTCAGCTGAGGCACCGGCCAGCGCGTCAAGCTCGTCGAACTCGCGCGTGATTGCCTGGGCAGTGGGCGGCCCAATATGTCGAATCGAGAGCGCATTCAGCACTCGCCACAACGGCTGCGATTTCGCCTTCTGTAGACCTTCGAGCAGCGATTCGCCAGCTTTGCTGAGTTGCGGACCGTCCTCACCCTTCTTGGGAGCACGCGTGAAATAGACGCTCTGTCGCAATTGATCGGCGGTGACATCAAATAGCGCACCCTCGTCAGCAATGACACCCTCTTCCAGCAGCGCCCGTGCGCTCTTCTCCCCGAGACCTTCGATGTCGAAGGCGGCGCGCGAACCAAGGTAGGCAAGTCGTTCACGCAGTTGACCCGGGCAAGATCGGGCGTTGGGACAGCGGATATCGGCGTCAGCCTCCTTCTCTGGCCGAAGTTCGCTTCCGCACTCGGGGCAATGAGTCGGCATAACGAATGGGCGTTCGTTACCTGTTCGCGCCTCCAACACCGGCCCAAGAATTTCGGGGATGACGTCTCCGGCTTTACGAAGGAAGACCAGATCGCCAATGAGGACACCTTTGCGTTGCACCTCATGCCCGTTGTGCAAGGTGGCCGAGGAGACGGTGGATCCAGCCACAAACACCGGCTCCATCACGGCATATGGCGTCACCCGACCCGTTCGACCCACTTGCACGGCAACATCGAGGAGCCTGGTACGGACAACTTCGGGTGGGTACTTATAGGCAATCGCCCACCGCGGCGCACGAGACGTGGCACCGAGAGCCTCCTGCAAGGACAATTGATCGACCTTGATGACCGCACCATCGATATCGTGCTCAACTTCGTGGCGGCCTTCGCCAAATCGGGCGATGAATGCAGCCACTTCAATCGGAGATGAGAGCACCTGCACTCGATCGCTCGTCGGCATGCCGAGACTCTTGAGAACTTCATATGCCTGACTCTGACGCTCAATCTTCAGGCCGTCGTGCGCACCGATGCCATGCACGATCAACTTCAGTCCAGCCAGTCTGCGCTTGCCTAACTCAACCTCGGCTTTGGCGCGCTCAGTGCGAGCTTCACGTTCGCGCTTGTCAATGCGCTGGCGCAAACTCCCCGCGGCCGCATTGCGCGGATTGGCAAACACTGTGCCACCAGCATCAAGTTGCTCGGTGTTGATGCGATCGAAATCTGCATTGGCGAAGTAAATCTCACCACGGACTTCTACTAACGGCGGCGCAACACCCACGAGCGTCTGCGGAATTGCTGGAATCATGCGGGCGTTGTAGGTGACGTCTTCACCCACCCGACCGTCTCCGCGCGTGGCTACGGACACCAGTCGGCCGTGCCGATAGACCAGATCAATTGCTAGACCATCGATTTTCAATTCACACAGATAGGCCGGTGCCTCCACGACTCCAGAATCTGCGATGCCGCGTTCTACACGTGCGAACCACGCATCCATCTCCTCAGCGCTGAACGCATTGTCGAGTGAATACATGCGTTCTAGGTGCTCAACGGGTTCGAAAAGTTCAGAGCTTCGGCCACCTGGTGTTTGGGTCGGAGAGTCCTGCGATTGCAGCTCGGGATGGTCAATCTCGAGTTGCTCTAGTTCGCGATAAAGGACGTCGTACTCAGCATCGGAGAGTGACGGGGAGTCTTGCACATAATATTGCGAGCGCGCTTGCTCAATCTGTGCGACGAGAAGTTGCCAACGCTCACGCGGGTCTTGCGTCATCACCTCTCCTCTCCTCTCGCAGGACGCGACCGGCGTCATCCAGAGCCGCATAGGCGGTGCGGGTCCAGGCGGGACTCGCGTGGGCGAGCCCGCACGTGGGCGTTAAGGAGATTCTCTCCCCCACCTCTGACACCTCGAAGCCCCAGCGATCAAGTGTGTTCTGCACACGGCGTGCGGCCGCTTCACCGACGAAATGCACGGACGGGACCTCTCGAGGTGCGGTGTCCACAACTCCGAAAAGCATTGCGGTCCCTTGATCAAGCAGCTCGCCCACCTGATCCGCATCGAACGGAAGGGTGAGGTCAAAGGAGAGCATGTCGGCGATAGACATGACATCGATCGGTGGATTTGCTGCACAGCAGTGGATCACGGCAAGCCCACCCGCTGCATGCACCGCATCGATGCCTACTGCAAGTAGTTCGCGCGCACGTTGGGGATCGACAGATCGATATGTCGCGATGCCACTTGCTGTAGTGACACCACCGGCCAACACTGTCGGAAGGGCCGGTTCGTCAAATTGGATGACCGGCGTAGCACCCGGCACTCTTCGACGCAGTTGCTCCACTTGGACAACTGCGGCTTCCGCAACTGCTCCCGCCAAGTCCAGACAAGCCCCGAAGTCACGCACGGCTCGCTCGCCTGTGCGCAATTCAATTGCAGCAGCCAATGTCCAGGGGCCGACTACCTGTTGCTTCACCAATCCGGTGAACCCCACAAGCGCCTCTTCGATGCAATCGAGATCCTCGACCAGCCACTGTTGCGCCAGGCGCATGACACGACCCGGAGCATCTGCGAATCGCCAACCGGCCGGAGTGGTTTCCACAGCGAAGTACGGCGCAACCGCGGCAAGCATGGCGGTCGTCCGGCCGATCATGTCTGCGCCTGGCCCCCTCGCGGGTAGTTCAGCGACATGAGCAAAATCGGGCAGTTCGCCCGCCATCATGCGAGCAGCCTCGGCCGGGCGCGTTCCAGGCAGCGACCCGATCCCAGTGGCGTTCAGCACACGATCACTCTAGTCGTGTGCGGTCAACTTGATCGTCGCCGAGAGCACCGCACGAGTGCCGGAGTACATGACTAGTGTTTGACCGGCCGCGACTCCGAATATCGGCTCAGACATGAGGACTTCGACGTCGTCGCCGCGCACCACCGCCGTAGCGGGAACGGGCTCACCATGAGCTCGCACCTGCACATGGCCATGTACTTCACCATCCTCGACCGGACCACACCACCGCACATGGTCACCGACCAACTCGGTAACCGCAAGAGCCGATCGAGGCCCCACCTGCACACGCGCGGTCGATAGATCGACGTCGACGACATAGCGGGGTTGTCCATCTAATGCTGGCCGACGAAGGTCCAGACCGCGACGCTGTCCGATGGTCAGTGCATATGCGACGTCGGTATGCCCCAGCACCTCACCCGACTCTGCATCGACGATATCTGCTTCGGCTGGGCCAAGCCGCTTGCGGAGGAATGCAGCAGTGTCTCCAGTGGGGATGAAACAGATGTCATGCGAATCCGGCTTATCCGCCACAAGAAGGCCGCGTTCCTTGGCTTCGGCACGCACCTCGTCTTTGTGTGAATCGCCCAAAGGAAACAGTGCCCCGGCCAGCTGATCGGCGTTGATGACCGCGAGAACATAGGACTGATCTTTCTCGGGATCAACGGATCGATGCAGTTCTGCACCGCGTGCCCCGGTCTCAATCCGTGCGTAATGTCCGGTGCCCACCGCATCGAAACCTAACGCCTGTGCACGTTCAAGAACCGCCGCAAATTTGATGCGTTCATTGCAGCGGACACATGGGTTGGGAGTACGACCAGCGGCGTATTCGGCCACAAAGTCATCGATCACGTCTTCCATGAAGCGCTCAGACATGTCCCAGACGAAGTAAGGGATGCCCAAGACATCGGCAACCCGTCGGGCATCTCGCGAGTCTTCGATGGAACAGCAACCCCTACTGCCCGGACCACCTACGGCTGCCTCACGTGCAAGAGCAAGGTGCACACCCACCACATCATGGCCGGCATCGATAAGTCGAGCTGCCGCAACTGCCGAATCAACTCCGCCGGACAAGGCTGCCACTACACGCATATCTTCACGACCCCGTCGATCGTGCAAGCGAGAGCACCCCGGCGCGTCCGGCGCGTTCGACAACGGCAGGCAGGACCTCCGCTAGTCGATCTATGTCACTTTGAGTTGATGTGCGGCCGAGTGAAAACCGCAATGAACCGCGCGCTGTCGCCTCACTCACGCCCATTGCCAACAACACGTGGCTTGGTTCAGGGACTCCAGAGGTGCAGGCGGAGCCTGTCGATACGTGAATACCTGCCGCGTCGAGAAGCATGAGTAGAGCGTCACCTTCACAACCAGCAAAGGTGAAGTGGGCATTATTGGGCAGCCGATCCGTCGGGTCACCACTGAGCGTGGCACCAGGCACCAATTCGGTAACTCGCGCAATAAGCGAATTGCGCAAAGTCTCCAAAGCCGCAGCGTGCTTCTCCCTCTCGATTACGCCCAACCGAACCGCTTCCGCAAACCCGGCTATCGCAGGAACATCGAGAGTGCCGGAGCGAACTTCACGCTCTTGTCCGCCGCCATGAGCAAGCGGTGTCATTTGCAGATCGCGCCGGGCAATCAGCGCGCCTACACCCATCGGGCCACCGATCTTGTGACCACTCAGCGACACAGCCGCCAGCCCAGGGAGGTTCAAATCGAGCGGAATCTGACCGAAAGCTTGAACCGCATCGGTATGAAATGGCACACCGGCATCTGCGCACAAGCCGGCGATCGTGGCAACGTCCTGAATTGTGCCTACCTCGTTGTTTGCCCACATCACTGAACACAGGGCAACTCCAGGTGTGGCAAGGGCCTGTCTCACAACGGCTAGATCGACTCGACCCCAGGCATCAACGTCAAGCCACTTAACGTCGGCGCCCTCATGCCTTTCGAGCCACTCCACCGGATCAAGAACTGCATGATGTTCGATCGCGCTGGCAAGGACGCGGTTTAGATTCGAATCAAGAGACTGCCGAGCCCAGAAGATGCCTTTGATAGCGAGGTTGTCGGCTTCGGTACCGCCCGAGGTGAAGATGACCTCGGATGGACGCACATCCAGCGATGCAGCAATTGACTCTCGAGACTCTTCCACCACACGCCGCGCACCTCTCCCCGCGGTGTGCAAGGAGGACGCATTTCCGACCGACGAGGAGACTTCGATCCATACGTCCCGAACCTCAGGACGCATCGGAGTCGATGCTGCGTGGTCAAGATAGGCGGTACTCACGTAGGTGATGCTACCGGCGATCAGCCTTTGCGCTTCTGGACCTCGTCGGTCAGCTGTGGCACGACGGCAAAAAGATCGCCCACGACACCAAAATCAGCCAATTCGAAGATCGGCGCCTCAGAGTCCTTATTGACCACCACGATCATCTTCGAGGTCTGCATGCCCGCTCTGTGCTGGATGGCGCCGGAGATGCCATTGGCAACGTAGAGCTGAGGTGACACGGTCTTGCCCGTCTGGCCCACCTGATATTGATGGGGGTACCAGCCTGCATCCGTAGCCGCACGAGAGGCACCTACAGCCGCACCGAGCGAATCGGCCAGGGACTCGATCACACCAAATCCTTCAGGTCCACCCACTCCACGACCTCCCGAGACAACGATCGCCGCCTCCGAAAGTTCAGGGCGACTGGCCTTGGTCGCGGCTGTGCGGCCAGTGACCTTCGCGCCACGAGCGCCCTCTGAGACGGGAACCTCGACGTCAACGCGTGAGAGCGCAGTTGCCGCTGCTTCGGGTGCTGTTGAGTTGGGGCGTACGGTGATGATCGGAATGCCATGAGTCACCGTGGAGTGCACGATCGTCGATCCACCGAAGACACTCTGTGTCGCCGTGAGATCAGGCGCAATTGCAACGGCGTCAGTGATCACGCCGGACTCGATTTTGATGGCGAGGCGACCCGCGATCTCCTTGCCCTCTGCGCTAGAGGCAATGAGGATCGCCGCTGGCGAAGCCTGCTTAACAACTGCAGCGAGTGCTTCGGTCTTGGGCGCAACCACGAAGTCCACCATGTCGGAGTTGTCCACGACGTAGGCCGTGCCGGCGCCGTATTCAGCCAACTGCGACGCGGCTGCATCGCCGTAGCCTGGTCCGAGCCACACAGCGGCGGGCTCACCAAGTGAGCGAGCGAGCGTGAGCAGTTCGAGAGTGACCTTCTTGACCACGCCATCTGCGTGCTCCACCACAACGAGGATCGGTGCCATTGTCTTGTCCTTCTTCAGATGATCTTGTTGGTTGCAAGGAACTCAGCGATTTTTACTCCGCCAGCGCCCTCGTCATTGACGATTGTTCCTGCTGCCTTGGGGGGGCGAGCAGCGAAATCCGCAACTACGCTCCACGCCGCACCAGTGCCTACAGAACCTGCGGCCACGCCAGCATCCGCAACACTCAACGTTTCGAGCGGCTTTTTCTTCGCAGCCATGATGCCCTTGAACGACGGGTAGCGCGGCTCGTTGATCTTTTCCACGACACTCACCACGACTGGTGAGGAAGCCTCCACCGAATCGAAACCGTAGTCAGTCTGGCGCTCAATGGTGATAGTGCCGCCATTGACGTCGACCTTCTGAGCGAAGGTCAACTGCGGAAGTCCGAGGCGCTCAGAGACCATCGCCGGAACGACGCTCATGCGAGCATCTGTCGACTCGGAGCCAAAGATGATCAGATCGAAACCACGATCTTTCAAAACTCCAGCCAGCACAGCCGACGTCGCCAGCGCATCAGATCCCGACAACGCGTCGTCGACGATGTGGATACCAGCGTCGGCACCCATCGAGAGCGCCTTGCGAATAGTCTCAACGGCGCGCTCAGGACCCATCGACACGATGGTGACCTCACCGCCGTGAGCTTCTTGAATCTTCAGCGCTTCTTCGACTGCGTACTCATCGAGTTCATTGAGCACACCTTCGGCCGATTCGCGATCGAGAAGGGAGTCTGCTGGGCGCAGACGCTTCTCTGCCCACGTGTCGGGTACCTGCTTGACGCACACGGCGATCTTCATGCGTTTTCCCATCGAATGCTCGGGCTATCTAAGCCTGTGTAGGTCACCTACGTTACTAGCAGGTACTGCGATGCGCGAGATGGGAGCAGGCGAGCAATCGACGTGTGAGGCACGGTGTGAGGCACGGCACAGCTACCTGGCCTTCACGGCGTATCTCTAGCGCGCCCCGGCCCCCACCGGCTCGGTCTTGTCATCGGTGACCTCATCGGCCCCGCCTTCGACGTCGAACTTCGGGATGATCCGATCGAGCCAACCAGGAAGCCACCAGTTGGTGCGACCAAGAATTGACATCAACGCCGGGACAAACACAAGACGAATGACGAATGCATCAATGAGCACAGCCGACGCAAGCGCAACACCGAAGAGTTTGATTGTGTTGTCAGTTGTCGGGATGAATGCCGCGAAGACACTGGCCATGATCAGCGCCGCCATGAGCACAACGCGCCCGGATCCCGCGAGACCCCGACGAACGGCGACTGAGTTGTCCTTAGTGCGCGCCCACTCTTCCTGCATACGAGATACGAGGAACACCTGATAGTCCATCGCTAGACCAAACAGGATTGCAAACACCATTACAGGTAGGAATGGGAAGATCGGGCCCGTGCCCGTCACTCCCAGCGGGCCATTGAACCAACCCCATTGGAACACAGCGACGGTGATCCCCGTTGATGCAGCGAACGACAACAAGCTCGTCACGACTGCCGTCAGCGACACCACGATGGAGCGGAACAGAATGAACAGCATCAAGAAGCCCAGTCCAACCACAACCGAGAGGAAGACCGGCATTGCGTTGGCCATGACTGAACTAAAGTCATCGACAATCGCCGTCGTGCCTCCGACATAGGCCTCTGACTGAGTCGTCGCAGTGACAGCAGGAAGAGTGTCGGTGCGCAAAGTGTTCAGCAATTCTGAAGTTGCCTCGTCCTGCGGACCGGTGCTCGGCTGCACCTGGATAGCCACGATCTGGTTGGTTGCCAGAGTCTCCGTGTAGAGGGGAAGCATTGCAGTGTTCGGAATCACCTTCGCTACACCGGAAGTGGCTTCGAGTGCACCAACAATCTGTGTCAGGCCCTCGATGTCACCCGTTTTGGGTAATTGGACCGCCACAAAGAACGGGCCGTTGGCACCGGGGCCGAAACCCTCCGCGGTGAGGTCATAGGCGATACGCGAAATGCTGCCCGGCGGCGTACCCGAGTCATCAGGAAATCCGAGTCGCATTGAGAGCGCAGGAATCGCAAGAGCAACCACTATGCCGAGGGACACGAGCGCAGCGGCAATGCGATGCTTCTGGAGGAAACGCCCGTAGCCCGCCCAGCGCCCACCTTCGGCATGAGTCTCGCCGACAAAACGAGAGTGGCGTGTGAGCCGGTAGAGCAAGCGGAATGGCTTGGCAACCGGGCGCAGACGCATTTTCTCGAGGATGCGCGCTATGACCAATGAACCCGGGTACAGCGCGCGGCGACCAAGAAGTGAAAGCACAGCCGGCAGCAACCACACAGCAGCAAGCATCACCAGTAGGACAGTTCCTGAGGCAGCGAGCGCAAGCCCATTGAAGAAGCTAATACGCATGACGAACAATCCAAGAAGCGCGATGATTACAGTCGATGCAGCAAAGACAACCGCGCGTCCCGACGTGTTGACGGCTTCTAACGCTGCTTGCTTCGGATCACGGCCTGCTTGGATCGCTTGCCGGAATCGGTTGATAACAAAAAGCGAGTAGTCAATGCCTACCCCAAGACCGATCATGGCGGCCAAGGTCGGAGCGAACGTGGCGACATCAAGGAAACGTGCGACAAAAAGCAAGAACGCCGCACCGAGACCAACGCCAAAGATGGCCGTGAACAATGGCAAGCCTGCGGCAATAAAAGAGCCGAAAGCAATCAGCAGAATGATAAATGCGACCAGAACACCAATGACATCGCTACTCGGTGGCTC
>CAINMH010000047.1 GCA_903850745.1 uncultured bacterium | reverse complement strand
GGTCTATTCGGTGTGCCAATCGATGCGCTTCCCGAAATCGTTCCTTCCTTTGGTGAACTCGGGCACACAGATCCATCAGTGTTTCTTGGACTCAGCATCCCCATCACTGGTGTTGCCGGTGACCAGCAAGCGGCTCTTGTGGGGCAAGCGGGCTTCGATGTGGGCGATGCGAAGTGCACCTACGGAACTGGTTCCTTTCTCCTTGCTAACACCGGATCACACCCGGCCTTCTCTACAGGCGGACTGCTGACCACAGTTGCCTTAGGCAATCCGGACGGCACGTTGACATACGCCTTGGAAGGCTCTGTTTTCGTCACCGGCGCAGCGGTTCAGTGGTTACGGGATGGGCTAGGGATTATCGCGAGTGCCGAGGAGACAGAAGCCCTGGCCAATTCCGTGCCCGATTCGGACGGTGTGGTGTTCGTGCCCGCGCTCACGGGGCTAGGTGCACCGTACTGGGATCCGTACGCACGTGGCGCGATTCTGGGTATCACCCGCGGCACAACACGCGGTCATCTGGCCCGAGCGACACTCGACGCAATCGCCTATTCGGTACATGACCTCGTGCACCTAATGCGTGATGAGGGAGGTATCCATCTTCCGCGACTTGCGGTCGATGGCGGCGCCGCTGCGAATTCGCTGCTTTGCCAGTTGCAGGCGAATGAATTACAGATTCCGGTTGAGCGGCCCCTTGAGCTGCAATCGACCGGTCTCGGTGCGGCCTTCCTGGCAGGACTGGGTTCAGGCATGTGGTCATCGACGGACATCATCAAGGAAGCCCGTATCGTGGAGCGGACTTTCCCACCGGAGACCTACGAACCCCGTGGGTTCCAACGTTGGCACAACGCGGTCAGCCGAACAGCAGGGTGGGCAGAGATCTAGTCCGTTGGAACCTTCTTGGCGATTTCCTTTGCCTTTGTGGCGTACATGTCGACATATTCCTGCCGGGACAGATCCATCAAGGCATAGATAATTTCATCGGTCACGGAGCGCAAGATGAATCGGTCACCGCCGAGACCTTCGTACCGCGAGAAGTCAAGTGGCGCGCCAAAGCGCATGCCTACGCGGCGCACACGCGGCTTCACTTGCCCGGGGGGCTGAATCTCATAGGTGCCGATCATGGCGACCGGAATCACAGGCACGCCGGCTTCAAGGGCCATTCGTGCGACTCCCGTGCGACCGCGATAGAGGCGACCATCACCAGATCTCGTTCCCTCGGGGTAAATCCCCAGCAGATTGCCTTCACTAAGAATCCGTAGCGCTGTGAGCAGAGCCGCCTCCGAGGCGCGACCTCCGGATCGATCGACCGGCACCTGACCCGCACCCGCAAAAAACATCTTCGTGAAGAGACCCTTTATGCCTCGGCCCGTGAAGTAGTCGCTCTTGGCGAGGAAAGTCACTTTTCGACTGACCATGAGCGGCATGAAGAAGGAATCACTGAACGACAGGTGGTTGCTGACAATGATTGCGGGCCCTTGGGTAGGCACGTTTTCGACACCTTCGGTCCACGGGCGCCAGAGTATTCGCAGCCACGGTCCGATGAGAATGTGCTTCAGCACCCAGTAGAACACGAGTGAACCCTACGCTGGGGGTGATCAGTTCCCCGACCAAGGAGCCCCAAATGACACTCATGCCCGGAGCTGAACCATTTGCCGCGGACGGGAGTTCCACTGGAGCACTCGTAATCCATGGCTTCACCGGATCACCCAAGTCGATGCTGCCGCTGGCGCAGCGCCTCGCCAAAGAGGGCATGACGGTACGTCTTCCTAGACTCCCCGGGCATGGGACCCGATGGCAGGACATGAATCTCACGCGCTGGGAGGACTGGTACGCCGAGGTTGATCGGGCATTTCGAGAACTCGCCGAGCGTTGCGATCGTGTGTTCGTACTTGGTCTGAGCATGGGCGGTTCTCTCACCCTTCGTCTCGCGGAGGAAAAAGGCGACGC
Source organism: uncultured bacterium (assembly GCA_903850745.1). Classification (GTDB taxonomy): domain Bacteria; phylum Actinomycetota; class Actinomycetes; order S36-B12; family S36-B12; genus CAINMH01. Next base: position 53,768 of record CAINMH010000047.1, on the reverse strand, counting down.
GGTCACTGGCATCGTGCTCATCAATGCTGCTGTGCACAGCGAGCGCAAGGACCGCCATCTACTCCCCCTCCTGCAAGCGATTGTCCCTTCGTTTCCGGGCATCAGCAACGACATCAAGAAGCCGGGGCAAGACGAGGGCGCTTACAGCAAAATCCCGTTGAAGGCCGCGTATTCGTTGTCGAAATTGTGGGCGGCCGTGCGCCAGGACATCGACAAGGTGACTCAGCCAGCCCTCGTGTTTCGCAGCGAAGTGGACCACGTTGTAGAGCCCAGTAATGCAGAGTGGATCATGTCTCACATGCGATCAGCAGATAAGACACTGGTGGTGCTACCCGACTCCTATCACGTGGCAACTCTCGATAACGATGCCATGACAATCGAAGATGCCAGCGTGTCCTTTATCCAGCGTATTTCGAGTAAGTGACGAGTGGTCCCATGCCCGACGACAACGAAGGACTCCCCCAGGAGAAGGTCGACGCCGAGTGGCAAGGAATTATTGCTAGCTTCGGGGAAGCTCCGCGGATGCCCGCAGCCAACGACGACGTTCCCGGCGCGAAGCTGACACCAGCGTCTAGCGATTGGGACCCGCTCGCGGAAGACACATCTACCTTTGAGCCGCCCGAGCCGCCGCCGATCCCGCGGCCACACCACGCTGTTGATCGCTTTGCTTGGGCCGGCGTCCTAGGTGGTCCCATCGTCGTGCTCATTGCGTTTTTCTTCACGCTCCCGTCGTGGATCGCTGGGCTTGGGGCCCTCGCGTTCGCTGGTGGATTCGCAACTCTCATCGCGAGAAAGAACGATGACGACCGAGATGGGCCACCGGATGGGGCAGTCGTCTGATCGGTTTAGCGTGCTTAGCCGAGGCGCTGCCGGGCCAGATCAGCCGCACCAATCAGCCCCGCATGATTTCCCAACTCGGCGAGTTTCACTTCGGCACTAGGCAAGCGACCAGACCCCATTAACTGGCTGCGAAATGACGCCCGCAGTGGCACCAGAAGCACGTCGCCAGCGTCGCTGACTCCGCCACCGATGATGAACATTTCGGGATCGATCACGGCGGCCAAATCGGCCATGCCCCTGCCGAGCCAGTCCGCCACTCGGGCGAATGCAGCCAAGGCGACCGCGTCTCCGGCGTGTGCAGCTTCGGTGACGTGCACGCCTTGGACACCCTCGGGCGTCCCGTTGCCAAGTTGGAGTAGGAGCGAAGCGTCGCTTCGACGTTCGGTGGCCAACGCTCGTGCCTCACGGACGAGGGCCGAGCCGCTGGCGTATTGCTCCCAACATCCGGTACGACCACATCCGCAAGGCAGCCCGTTAGCGACCATCGTGATGTGACCAACTTCGCCCGCGACTCCATGCGCGCCCGTTCGCAACTGCCCATTGAGCACGACACCGCCGCCCACACCGGTCCCGACAGTAATCATCACGATGTCGTTGACGGTTCGTCCCGCGCCGAAACGCATTTCGCCCCATGCGGCTGCATTGCCGTCGTTTTCCAAAACGGTCATCAGGCGGGATTCGCGCTCCAGCAGAAAGTCGAGTGGCTCCTCAGCCCACCCTCCGTTGGGTGCCAGAAGTATGCGATCACGGGGGGAATCCAGGAGCGCAGCGATACTGACTCCCAGCGAGCGACACTCACCTGCTGGGTCCAGTGACCGCACACATTCGCCAATGGAGTCCACAAGCGCGGCAACATCGGACCGTTGCGTCGGGCGACGCTCTGTGCGCAGGACCCGGCCTTGCTCGTCAACCACCCCGGCCAGAATCTTGGTGCCGCCAACGTCAACACCGAGCGAGAGAGCCATTACGACAACGCATCAACCCGCTTACGCAGGCCCTTCAGAGCGGTATCCACGATTACCTTTTCCGCCTTGCGCTTCAGCATCCCGATCATGGGGATCTTCACATCAACTGCCAGGCGATATAGGACCTTCGTCGATTCATCGCCATTGTCGATCAGCGTGTAGGACCCGTCCATCATGGTGAGCATGTCTCCCTTGGTGAGGATCCAGTGCACCGATACGTCGCCTTGCCAGGTGTAATCCAGCTCGTATGTGTCCTTGATTGGACCGCTGGCCAGATGGAAGCGAGCCTGGGTCGGGCGGTCATCGGGTCCCGTGGACAGCACCTCGACGGCCGTGATGCCGTCGCTCCAGTCCGGGTAGGCACCGAGATCCGCAATGACCGCCATGACCGTCTGGGGTGAGGCGTCGATCACGATGCTGGACTCAGTTTGCTCGGCCATGGGGGAAGGCTATCGGTCCGGACGATTTTCGGGCTGCTTCTTCTCGCCTGAGCCACCACGATCGCGTACGGTGCTCAGAACAAGTCAACCTCTACGACGGAGTTGCTGGATGAAAACCGAATTTAGTGTGCCTGCCCTCGTCCCCGCTTGCACCTCAGGTGGTCTAGCCGACCACGCCATCGAAGCCGCGGCCAAGAACCCCCATGGCGTTTCCTTGTCCATCCATCGCGGCGGTGCCTGGGTTGGTGTCAGCGCGCAGCAGTTCCTCGATGAGGTGCGTGCAGTAGCCAAAGGCATCATCGGCTCGGGCGTCCAAACCGGTCAGCGGGTGGGTGTCATGTCTCGCACGCGCTACGAGTGGACTCTTGTCGATTTTGCGATTTGGTATGCCGGCTGTGTGAGCGTTCCGATTTACGAGACGTCTTCGGCCGAGCAGGTCGAGTGGATTCTCTCTGACTCCAATGCCGTTGCCCTCTTCGCAGAGAGCGAGAAGAACAAGGCCGTCTTCGATCAGGTGTCGAGTCGTGTGCCGGACGTGACCCGCTGTTGGGTTTTCGAATCCGACGGAATTGCGCAGGTGAAGTCCCTGGGAACACACGTCAGTGACGAGCAACTCGAGCAGGCTCGCGGGAGTGTTAATCCCGAGACATTGGCCACGATCATCTACACATCGGGAACCACCGGCCGGCCTAAGGGCTGCATGCTCACTCACCGAGCGTTCATGTTCGAGGTCGACAACGTGGTACAGGTCATGCCGGAGGTGTTCCTTGCCCCCGGCGCTTCCACATTGCTCTTCTTGCCGATCGCCCACGTCTTCGGGCGCCTCATTCAACTCGGCTGCATCCGGGCGGGCGTCCGTCTCGGTCACTCACCAGATGTCTCGAATCTCCTTGCTGACCTTCAAGGTTTCCAGCCCACCTTCATTCTCGCTGTGCCGCGCGTCTTCGAGAAGGTGTTTAACTCCGCACAGCAAAAGGCGACCGCCGATGGCAAAGGCAAAATCTTTGACAAGGCAGCAGCCATCGCTATTGCCTACAGCAAGTCCCTCGACGGCTCAGGTCCCGGAATTGGCCTGAAGGTCAAGCATGCGCTCTTCGACAAGCTGGTCTATTCGAAGCTTCGTGCAGCCATGGGTGGCCGAGTCGAATGGGCGGTCTCAGGTGGTGCGCCACTCGGAGAGCGTCTGGGACATTTTTTCCGTGGCATCGGGATCACGATCCTCGAGGGATACGGTCTCACCGAAACCAGCGCGGCTCACACGGCTAACCGCCCCACAAGCATTCGGGTGGGAAGTGTCGGAAAACCCATTCCAGGCGCTTCTGTACGTGTAGCCGCCGACGGCGAACTCATGCTGCTTGGTCCACACCTCTTCACGGGTTACTGGAACAACCCCGCTGCCACTGCAGAGGCGATTGAGCCCGATGGCTGGTTCCATTCCGGCGACATTGGTGAAATTGATGACGACGGTTATGTCCGCATCACCGGACGCAAAAAGGAACTACTCGTCACCGCGGCAGGCAAGAACGTTGCACCCGCCGTGCTGGAGGATCGCATCCGCAGCAACTGGCTCATCAGCCAGTGCATGGTGGTAGGAGACGCCAAGCCATACATTGCAGCGCTCGTGACGGTTGACCCCGATGCTTTTCCTGCGTGGGTCAAGGCCGCCGGGAAACCTACCGGCTCGACGGTCGATTCACTCAAGAACGACGCTGACCTGCGCGCTGTGATTCAAGGAGCTATTGACGAGGCGAACAAGGCTGTGTCACAAGCCGAGGCCGTAAAGAAATTTGCCATAGTCGGGGTGGACTGGACCGAAGAGGGCGGCCAAATGACGCCGTCAATGAAACTGAAGCGCAATGTCGTTATGGCCGAATTCGCTGCTGATGTGGACGCCCTGTACTCCTGACAAGGCATGATTGGCGCGTGACCCCGGCCAAGTTCTCTCGTCGTACATGGGAGGTACTTGGCCGATCAGGGGCACTTCTCGTCTGTCTCGTAATTGCAGTAAGCACAAGTCATCTCGATGTTGCCCGAGACGGATTGCTGATTCTCTTGGGTGTAGCGGTAATCGCCTCGGTCACCGCGCAGCCGGTATGGCTTAGGTATTCCGTCATCTTGGGTGAGGCGGTTGCTGCAGCGCTCGTCGTCGGATTGGCGGCGGGACCCCCCGAGGTGTATCTGCCTTATCTCCTTGCCCCTGCCCTCGCGGGGGCCCTCAACCTCCGAGTTCTCGGCTTGCTTACGTCACTAGGCGTCAGCACGCTGACCTTGATCGTCGTGGTCTTTCTCAAGCTCAACAGCGCCGTCCAAGGCTCGGTTGTCTACTTGGAAATCTGGCTAGCCGTCGTGGTCGCTGTTGCTCTTACTGGCCTTGCCATTCGGTACATCCGCAGCCGTACCGCATCCGGCAACACTGACTACGCCACAGCGAATCGTCTCCTCACCTCACTTCGTGATGTGGCTCGGCAATTGCCCAATGGGCTCGACACAGTGAGCTTGGCAGAAACTGCGCTCGAGCGACTCTCGGAAGCCATCGACCTCTCCGCAGCTGCGGTGTACGTACGAACAGAGGGTGATGCCCTCTTGCCGGTCGCAACGACAGCGAACCTCGCTGATGCTTGGCCCGCCTCAATCGATCTAGGCATCTGGGGACAAGCCTGGGATACCGGCGTCTCGGTCGCGCGGAGCGGTTCGTTTAGCCGACCAGGCCACGGCGTTGCGGCGGTCATCCCCTTGAGTTTGGGCGGCCGGAGGATTGGCGTGATCGCCTGCGAGGGCAGTGGGGAACTATGGGAGCCCGCGCAACTCTCAGCAGCGCAAGATATCGCCGACGACACAGCTTTGCGTATTGACACCGCTCGACTATTCGCCGAGGTCCAAGCATTGGCGACGGCAGAGGAGCGGCGCAGGCTCTCTCGAGAGATTCACGATGGGGTTGCCCAAGAAGTGGCAGCGCTTGGATTTCTCGTAGATGCCGCTCGGGCAAGCACTGCTGATCCAGTGGTGTCAGCAGACCTCAACCGGATCCGCGACGAACTCACGCGAATCACCACCGAACTTCGACTCTCCATCTTCGATCTGCGCAGTGAGATGGGGACCGGCATGCGACTCGGCGAGGCGTTGGCAGAGTATGCCCGATCCGTCGGTTCCGCCTCGGGTCTCACTGTTCACTTGGTGCTCGAAGAGACCCCTGCAAGATTGCCGCGCAGTGTTGAGGTCGAACTTCTGCGTATAGCGCAAGAGGCCATCACTAACACCCGTAAACACGCCGAGGCGCGTACCCTCTGGGTGACCTTGCGAGTCGACCCACCCAATGCCTACGTCCGCATTGCCGACGACGGTCGTGGCCTCACTGGGCGCAAAGGAACAGATCACTTCGGTCTTGATGTGATGAGGGAGCGCTCGGCACGTATCGGCGCCTTATTGACGGTACGCCCCCGCGAGTCTGGCGGAACCATCGTCGAAGCCACCATAGGTGTCTCACCAAAACCCAATGCGCAATTGCCATAGACCTGTCAACATGCTCCATTCGCGTAAGGAGGTTCTATGCCAATTTCGGTTTTGCTGATCGATGACCATCATTTGATCCGCGAGGGACTCCGACGCGCGTTCGAACGCGAAGGCGACTGTCATATCGTCGGCGAGGGGGGCACCGTTGCGGAGGCAATCAGAGAAGCTTCGCTTCTGATGCCGGATGTCGCCATCATCGACGTACGCCTTCCCGATGGAAGCGGCCTTGACGCTATTCGAGCAATTCGAACGCAACATCCGGTGATGGGACTTGTGGTGTTGACGATGTATGCCGGAGACGACCAGTTATTTGCGGCTTTGGAAGCAGGCGCCAGTGCCTTCGTGCCCAAGAATGCTCCCGCGGAGGACGTCATCTTGGCAGCCCGTCACGCGGCCGCCTCGCCTCGATCGTTCAGTGCTGCCGACCTCGCCGATGCCATGCGGCGACGTATGGAACCACGTGGCCCGCAATTGTCACCCCGCGAAAAGGAAGTCCTCCAGTTGCTCGCTGACGGCTTCAGCGTCTCTGGTATCTCCAAACAACTCTTTATTAGTGAGTCCACAACAAAGACCCACATTTCCAAGGTCTACGACAAATTGGGGGCGGGCAATCGCGCGCAAGCGCTCATGTCCGCACTCAAATTGGGCCTATTGCGTCAATCGACGGAATAAACCGCGGCACAGCGTGTGCTCTGCTTCACGCCGAACGCCGTTGTCCTCCACGTGGGTTGCTGCACACCAGGCGTAACGGCGGCACGAGGCCGGAATCAGCCAAAATCGCCAACGCAGTCTGCTCGGGGGCCTGCAATTCAAATGCGCCTGGTGGACCTAACAGGACTGAGACCACGCAGTCTGTGCATGCCGCGCCCCGCACCTCACAAGTGCCACAGTCGATAACCACGTCTACTCCTCTGCTACAGCCACAGGTCTAGTTCTAGAAAGAGCGTCACATAGGGGACTGACATTTGCTCACGACAGCACGATTCGGCGGGGTGCCTGCCCATTGTCGGATGCCTGACATAGCGTGTTGGTCGTGATCACGACTGCCGCACAGTTGACGCTAGAGGACCTGGGTCAACCCCTCTCTGACGTCACCTTTGTCGTGGTGGACCTCGAGACCACCGGCGGGGCTCCTACTGACGCGGGCATCACCGAATTTGGTGCCGTCCGCATCAAGGGCGGCGTCGTGGAGTCCGAATTCGCCACGTTGGTGAACCCCGGAGTTCCGATTCCGCCATTCATTGCCGCGCTCACCGGAATCACCAATGCGGCCGTAGCCGATGCCCCTCGCCTTGAAGCGGTCCTGTCGACCTTCTGGGAGTTTGCATCCGGTGCCGTACTCGTCGCGCATAACGCCCCCTATGACATCGGCTTCCTCAAGGGCGCCTGCGCAAAAAACGACATCGAGTGGCCAGACCCCGTGGTTATCGACACGGTTCGCCTCGCGCGTCAAATTCTCCCCCGCGACGAGGTGCGAGACTGCAAACTCGCAACACTCGCACGACACTTCAACGCTCCAGTCCAACCTACCCACCGCGCCCTTGACGATGCTCGCGCCACTGTGACGGTGCTTCATGCCTTGATTGAACGGGTGGGCCCACTGGGAGTCTCAAGTCTTGAAGACCTGCAGACGCTCACCGGTCGCGTCACGCTTGCGCGGCACAGTAAGCGATATCTAGCCGATGGTCTACCGAACTCACCGGGCATCTACATCTTCGAAGCTGCTGATGGTGAAGCGCTATACGTCGGCACGTCGAAAGACTTGCGTTCACGAGTACGCACCTATTTCACCGCCTCTGAGCAACGGGCTCGAATGACCGAGATGATCAAGCTCGCCGAACGTGTTGTGCCCATCGTGTGTGCGACGCCACTCGAGGCTCATATCCGAGAGATTCGTACCATCGCCGAGAGGCAGCCTCGTTTTAATCGCCGATCTCGGCATCCCGAGCGCGATTCGTGGCTCAAGCTCACCGTCGAGCCGTATCCGCGTATCTCACTTGTCCGCCAAGTCAGCGACGACACTCATCTTGGGGCTGCCTACATCGGCCCATACCGTGGTCGAGTCTCAGCCAACCTCGCAGCAGAAGCTTTGATTGAAGCAACGGGGCTGCGCACGTGCACGACTCGTCTTGCGAAGGCAGGAAAGCCCCGCGCTACCTGCGTGTTGGCCGATATTGGCCGATGCCTGGCGCCGTGTGCTGCTCCGACACCTGACTACGCAGATCGCGTGGATCAAGCTCGTCTTGCGATGACCAATGATGTACGTCCTACTGCTGACGCCGTCAGTGTCAGGATGGCAGCTCTCGCGCAAGCAGAGCGTTACGAAGACGCGGCCTTATGGCGCGAAAGACTCGCAGCATTTGCTCACGGGGCCGCCCGTGCCCAGATGCTTCGACTCTTGGCACAGACGGAGCAGATTGTCGCCGCATCGCCTACCAACGAGGGCGGTTGGGCCATTCACATCATTCGGCACGGACGCCTTGCCGCAGCGACACAGGTGCCGCCAGGAGTCGATCCTCGACCGCACATTGAATCACTCGCTGCAATCGCCGAGTGCGTCTCTTCTCCCATCCCGGGAGTCTCCGCAGCGCTCACTGAGGAGACGAATGTGATACGCGCTTGGCTGTTCGACGGTCAAACTCGACTCGTCGACGTCAGTGCGCCCCTCGACCTGCCCATACATGGGGGCGGCGCGCTACATGCATCTTTGCGGTCGTTACCGGGATCGAGCGGTCTCAATCCAGCGATGGAGGACACCCGCCGCGGATCCGGAAGTCAACGCCCCTCGCGCGCGCGGCATCTGCGCCGAGACTCTGTCGCGTAAAGATCCGACCTGCTCTTCGCCTCGTGCTGCCGAGTCAGCTACCAATGCTGCAGCGGCGTTGAGACACACCGTGTCGGCAATGGCGCCCAAACGATCCTCACGTTCTCCAGCTAGTACTCGACGCAGGATGTCGGCGTTCTCCTCAGCTAGACCACCGCGCAAATCCCGGACAGTAATCCCGGACAGGTCGAAGTCAGATGGCTCCAGAGTGTCTCGTTCGAGTACCCCACGGGTGGTATCCCAGACCTCGGTCACCACCACAGGGCTGATCTCATCAAGACCATCCGTGCCACGAACGACCAGGGCACGCTGGCCGGCAGCCAATGCCGCCCCGGCAATCACCGGCGCGAGCCGGACATCCGCGCAGCCAATGAGAGCTCCTTGCGGACGGGCCGGGTTTGCCAGGGGGCCAAGAATATTGAAGACAGTCGGTACACCAATTTCACGCCGCGGTGGACCCGCGAACCGAAGTGCCGGGTGAAAGGTGGGCGCGAATGCAAAAGCGATGCCCGCAAGGTCTGCGCATTCCGCCACCTGGGCCGGAGTGAGATCGAGGGGCAAGCCGAGAGCTTCGAGGACATCGGCAGTTCCGGTGCTCGAGGAGGCTGCTCGATTGCCATGCTTGACAATCTTGGCACCTGCGCCAGCACACACCAGGGCGGCCATCGTGGAGATATTGACGGTCCCGGCCCGATCGCCCCCTGTGCCAACTACGTCCAAAATTGGCCCTGGGACCTCCAAAGGAACAGCGTGGCGGAGCATGGATTCCGCAAGGGCCGCCACTTCGTCAGGTGTTTCGCCTTTAGCGCGTAGGGCCACCGCGAACCCGGCAATCTGGGCTGGAGTTGCCTCGCCCGACATGATCTGTTCCATGGCCCACGAGGCCCAAGCGGCAGGCAAATCGCGTCGATCAAGGAGCGCGGCAAGTACGTCGGGAAACCCACCGGGCAGATGTTCCATGACGCTATTGAGTTGCAACTACACGGCGACGGAGCAACGCCGCGACACAATCGGCCAATACAACGGCGTCGATGGGGTGCGGAACAACACCGTCGGCCCGCGACCAGGTCGCCAACCAAGCGTCCTGTGGGCGGCCGATAAGAACCAGGACTGGAGGGCATTCGAAGATTTCGTCCTTGACCTGGCGGCACAGCCCCATGCCACCGATAGGTGCCGCTTCGCCGTCGAAAATTGCCAGATCTATGCCGCCGGCGTCCATGGCGGAGATGGCGGCTGCAGGTGTGGCGCATTCGATGTAGGTGACCGAAGGCAACTCCGGCGATGGGCGACGGCCAAGCCCGGTTAAGACCCGCTCGCGAACATTGCGGTCGTGGCTGTAGAGCAGGATGGACAGGGGCTTCGGGGCGGTCGCAGAGGTGCTCACAGACATGAATGTTACCTACACCACCTACGGGGGGGCGTGTCACGTGGCACCCCCGGCTTCTGCCAGAATCGGAGACGTGGCAGCAACCTCTACACCGGCGCCTAGCGCACTGGCTCACGCACCGGCAAATCGCCCGAATATGGTCGCCGTAGGCACCATCATCTGGCTCTCCAGCGAGCTGATGTTCTTTGCGGCTCTCTTCGCGATGTACTTCACGCTGCGCTCGGTTAATCCAGGCGTATGGGCCGAAGAGACCGAACTGCTGAATATTCCCTTCGCGAGCGTCAACACCACGATTCTGGTGCTTTCATCCGTCACCTGCCAGCTGGGCGTCTTCGCCGCTGAGCGCGGCAACGTAAAGCTTCTGCGTCGCTGGTTCATCATCACCTTCATCATGGGCGCTGTCTTCATTGGCGGCCAGGTCACCGAATACACGGAGCTAGTTCATGAGGGCCTGACACTCTCGTCAAGCTCCTACGGCTCCGCTTTCTACCTCACCACGGGTTTCCATGGACTTCACGTCACGGGAGGGCTCATCGCCTTCCTTCTCGTGCTCGCCACCACGTACATCTCCAAAAAGTTCACCCATGATCACGCCTCGCGCGCGATCGTCGTGTCCTATTACTGGCACTTCGTTGACGTAGTGTGGATTGCACTGTTCGCCATGATTTACATCCTCCGCTAGAGAGTCGAAAGAGGTCGAGACAGGTGAAGTCATTGGTTGCCCGCAGGCGCCACCCGTTGGCCTTGGCACTGTTGCTCCTCTTCGCGCTGGCGGCCGTGGCCGGAATCTACGCAGTGGCCTCTGCGAGTGCTCCCGCAATTGCAAGCGACAGCACCCAGACGCAGGTAGAAGAGGGCAAAAAGCTTTACCTAGAGGGTTGTTCCTCATGCCACGGCTTGGGTGCCGAAGGCACCGTCAATGGTCCGACTTTGATCGGCGTCGGCGCGGCGGCCGTGGATTTCCAGGTCAGCAGCGGGCGTATGCCACTCGCCGCTCCCGGTGCCCAAGCTCAAGCTGGGCCGGCAATGTACGACGAGAAAGAAGTTGCTCAGTTGGCCGCCTACGTGGCCTCTCTCGCCCCCGGGCCGCAGATTCCCACCGCCGAGGACCTCAACACTGACAACGTCGATGTCGCCTTGGGCGGCCTGCTCTTCCGCACCAATTGCGCGCAGTGCCATCAGGCTGCAGGAGGCGGCGGGGCCCTCACTCAGGGCAAGTACGCCCCTAGTTTGATGGGCTCTGAACCGAAGGAAATCTGGGAAGCCATGGTGACTGGTCCCCAGAGCATGCCGGTGTTCAGCGACAGCAGCATCACCCCCGATGACAAGCGCGCCATCATTGCTTACATCGAGGAGCTCCAGACATCTGCTAGCCCCGGTGGCCTTGATCTTGGCCGCATAGGACCTGTCACCGAGACCGTCTTCTTGTTTACCGCCGTAGCCGCCGCGCTCGCTTTCGCCGCGATCTGGATTGGAATGAAGGCCCGATGACCGACGTGAACACCCACGAGCATTCCGACCATCCAGTTACGAGTGGCCGACTTCCCGTAGCAGATGTCCCCCACAAGCCGCGTCGCACAGATGTAGACCCCAAGGCGGCTCGTCGCGCCGAACGCCAAGTTGCGGGGATGTTCACTCTTTCCGTGCTTTTCGTCATTCTCTTTGTCGTCGCCTACGTCGCGATTCCCAAGGATGCCAACGTCTACATCCCAGTGCTTGGCCTCGTGGGAGCTATGAATCTCGCGCTGGGCGTCACCATGGGCGCGGCGGTGTTCCTCATCGGTGCTGGTGCGATCCAGTGGGCAAAAAAGCTCATGCCTGACGTTGAGGTCGTCCAAGAGCGTCATGAGTTGGCGTCCGAACCAGCCGACACGGCCGAAGCTGTCGATCAGTACGAGCGGGGCAAGGAAGAGTCCGGTTTCGCTGGCTACAAGATCATCCGCCGAAGCCTCCTTGGAGCATTGGCCCTCTTCCCCATCCCCCTCATCGTGTTGCTTCGCGATCTTTGGGTGCAGCCAACTGACACACCGAATCCCCAGGCCGAACTCGAGACCACAATCTGGCGAAAAGGCTCGCGCATCGTCGTGGATGGCTCCTATGCCCCGGTTAAGGCCAGCGATCTTCCCGTCGGGGGCCTGATCTCCGCGGTTCCGGAAAACATGATGGAAGTCCAAGAGGAAGAGCACACCCTGAACGCCCGAGGGAAAGCCGCGATTCTTGTGGTCCGGATGCAACCTGATGAGATTCGATCACAGCAGGGCGAGAATTGGGATTACCAAGGGATCCTCGCCTACTCCAAGATCTGCACACATGTCGGTTGCCCCATATCGTTGTACGAGCAACGAACGCACCACCTGCTGTGTCCGTGTCACCAGTCCACATTCGACCTTGCTGATTCTGGCAATGTGATCTTTGGGCCGGCGGCACGACGGATGCCGCAGTTGCCGATCGGAGTGGATGAGGAGGGTTACCTCGTGGCCCTCGCGGATTTTGCCGAACCTGTTGGCCCGAGTTTCTGGGAGCGCGGATGAGTACTGTCGAGAAAGTTGGCGCGGGTGCCGGCACCTACGTCGACCAGCGGCTCGGTTCTAATCGGTTCCTCAAGCGCAGTTTGAGCAAAGTCTTCCCTGACCACTGGTCTTTCATGCTGGGCGAAATTGCTCTGTACAGCTTTATCGTGATTTTGCTTACGGGCACGTACCTCACACTTTTCTACAAGCCATCCATGGTGGAGGTCATCTACCAAGGGTCGTATGTTCCGCTTAAGGGCATTGCGATGTCTGAGGCGTACGCGTCATCCCTCGACATCTCCTTTGACGTGCGTGGCGGTCTGCTACTTCGCCAGATGCACCACTGGGCAGCGCTCATTTTTGTTGCGGCAGTCTCGGTCCATCTGTTGCGCATTTTCTTCACCGGCGCTTTCCGTAAGCCGCGTGAATTTAACTGGATCATCGGCGTTGTGCTGCTCACCTTGGCATTGGGCGCGGGATTCTCGGGCTATTCACTCCCCGACGATCTGCTCTCAGGTACCGGTCTGCAAATTGCCCGCGGCATCGTCCAAGCGATACCCATCATCGGCACTTGGGGTGCATTCTTGCTGTTTGGTGGCCAATTCCCCGGCGATGACTTCATCTCGAGGATCTATTCCGTCCATATCTTGCTGATACCCGGACTAATCCTTGCCCTCGTGACAGTCCACCTCATGATGGTGTGGGTGCAGAAGCACACCCAGTTCCCTGGACCGGGCCGCACGAACAACAATGTCGTGGGTTACCCGCTCATGCCGGTCTACATGGCAAAAGCAGGCGGGTTCTTCTTCATCGTCTTTGGCATCATCGCGCTACTCGGTGGATTGGTCTCCATCAACCCCATCTGGATATTCGGTCCGTATACCCCCGATCAAGTCTCAGCTGGCTCTCAGCCTGACTGGTACATCGGGTGGCTCGACGGAATGCTGCGCACCATGCCCAACTGGGAGACAGCTGTCGGCGGAATCACCATCAGTTGGAACGTCTTTATCCCCGCCGTCGTTCTCCCCGGTCTCATATTCACCGCTATGGCGCTTTATCCGTTCCTGGAGGCATGGGTTACCGGCGACAAGAGAGAGCACCATCTTCTTGATCGCCCACGCAATGCACCCGTGCGAACAGCGATTGGCGTCATGTCGTTGACGTTCTACATGCTGTTGTGGATCGGTGGCGCCAACGACATCATCGCGACAACATTCGACTTGTCGATCAATGCCATAACGTGGTTCCTCCGCGTCGCCCTGTTCGTGCTACCGCCACTCGCCTTCGTTTTCACCAAGCGTGTCTGTCTGGGCCTTCAGCGCAAGGATCGCGACAAGTTGCTTCATGGATACGAGTCCGGTCGCATTTTGCGCCTTCCGCACGGGGAGTTCGTTGAGGTTCATGAGCCCCTCGATGTCAAGGAGCGAGCCATCATCGAGTCGCGTCTCATGACTGACCACGCACCGCTGCCGATGCCGGCCTCGGTGGACGCCGCTGGGGTCGCCAACAAGCATTACCGCGTCAAGCGTCTCCAGGCCAAGCTCTCGCGCGTGTGGTACGCAGATCAGATCCCGGCCCCCACAATGGCAGAGATCGAAGAGGGCCAACATCACGCTGCTCATGGTGCGCTGTCAGAGGCTCCCCTCCACGCTCACGCTGATGCCTTGGAGAACGTGCCCTTCCATGGTGGTGTTCTCCACACGCCAGGTGAAGAAAAGACCAATCAAGAGCAGCTCAATGATCGCGGCGGACACCTGTAGCCGGTCAGTTCAGAGCTGAACCGGCAACCCACTCGTCCCAAGGCACGTTCCACACAGTTACGCCATCGCCCATTTTCTGTGTCTTGGGTGTGCCGGTGACTGTGACCGGATCTCCGATTTCGGTGTTCTCAAAGAGCCACTTGGCATTCTCCGTGCTCATGGATACGCAGCCATGGCTGGTGCGATTCTTGCCCCAGTCTGCCGCGGCCCACGGAGAAGCGTGCAAGAACTCCCCCGTCCAGGTCATCCGCATCGCGTATTCAACCTTGACTCGGTATGCGTTGGGGTCATCTTTGGGGACTCCGGCGCTGGCCGTGTCCATGACTCGACGGCGCTCACGCGTCAAGACGACGGTTGTCCCGGACATCGTCTCCAGACCATCTCGACCCGTGGTGACCGGGAAGCTCTTGATTTTGGTTCCGTCTCGCACCACAGTCAAAGTGAGTGCTTTGGCGTCTACCAGGATCTCCTGGCGCCTGAAGAAGGAAAAGACCACTTCCTGATCCTCTCCACCGAATACCCCTGGAGAAGCCTCAACTCCGCGCAGATTGGCAGCAACCGTCACCCGTGTTCCACCCGGCCAGAAAGTCCTCGGCCGGTAGGAAATCTGCTGATCGTTAATCCACGACCAAGCGCCTTCGACGGCAACCGAAGTCTCCACCGTGAGGCTCTGCTCCACGGCCACTTTGTTCTCTACTGGGTAGGAGAAATCAATAGTGATCGGCATACCGACGCCGATTTGCTGGCTGTACCAAGGGGTAATGAGGGCCTTGAGGACACCATCGGGGTTCGTCGTAGTGACCTGCTCCTCGTGGGTCACCTCAGACCCGAAGGCGTCTACGGCAGTCACCTGAACGTCGTAGGCCACTCCAAAGGGCAATTGCCGAGAGTCTGACTGCCAAGAGCTGCCATCGTCGCTCACAGTCCCCAGAAGCGGCGTTCCGTCATTTCCATAGACTTCGACATCCACGAGAGTGCCGCCCGCTGCTCGCACCCGCAGCGGCTCAGTGACCGGAATACCGCCCTCTTGAGACTCGACGACGATGCTGGCGTCTGAGGAACCCCGGGCTGGGGATAACAAGGCGATGCTGGGCTGATGCGAAAACAACACCACGCCAAGAAGCACGACTGAGGGGACCGCAGCGGTGACGGCCAATCGAGTCCGGCGCACGGTCGAACGTCGCGACACCCTCTAGCCTCCCAGATGCAGCCTCTTGAGCACCTCGGGAGAACCGGGATGCTATCGGGCGAAGCTGCCGCGGTAGTACTCGTACAGCCAGCCGACGATTGCAATCATAAGGAGAAAAATCCCAAGAACGATGAGCCACACCGCAAACACGAGTCCCATTACTATGACTGCTGCCCCAAGAGCAACAACCAATGGCCACCACGAAGGCGGGGAAAAGAACCCATATTCGGGATCGGCTTCATCAATTTCGGCATCCTTGCGGTCCTCAGGGCGGGGATACACACGCTTGGCGGTGACCAGGAGGTAGACGCCCACCAATCCGGCGAGGAAGCCCGTCATGGCCATCGCGGTGGTACCGATCTCGTCGTTGCTGAGCACCCAGTAGACGGCCGAGACTAGCCAGAAGAAGATCGCACCCAGAATGAAGATCCAGCCCTCAATCTTCACGATCCGCTCCCCTCGCTAGTGCCGCCGAGAGCAGTGCTCACCGCCGCCTTGCGGACCGTGGGCGAGACCGTCGAGTGCTCGGGGTGGTTCATGTCCCAGACCGGACGCTCAGAGCGAATGCGGGGCAAGGACGTGAAGTTATGGCGGGGAGGCGGGCAGGACGTGGCCCATTCCAACGATGCTCCGTAGCCCCAAGGGTCATCCACTGTGACCTTAGGTGCGTTCTTCCAAGTAGAGAACACGTTCCACAGGAAGAAGATCATCGACAGCCCCAGAATTGCGGCACCGATGGACGACACCGTGTTGAGCGCAGTGAATCCGTCGCTCTCCAGATAGTCACCGTATCGACGCGGCATTCCTTCGACACCAAGCCAGTGCTGCACGAGGAACGTCGTCTGGAAGCCGATGAACAGTGTCCAGAAATGGATCTTGCCTAGCTTCTCGTTGAGCATCCGCCCGGTCATCTTTGGCCACCAGAAGTACAAGCCAGCGAAGAACATGAAGACGACGGTGCCAAACACCGTGTAGTGGAAGTGGGCCACGATGAAGTAGCTGTCAGAGACATGGAAGTCCAGCGGCGGAGCCGAAAGGATAATGCCGGTGAGCCCACCGAAAAGGAATGTGACGAGGAAGCCCATCGTCCACAACATCGGGGTATCGAAGGACACCGAACCACGCCACATGGTGCCAATCCAGTTGAAGAATTTCACTCCTGTGGGCACTGCAATAAGCATGGTCATGAAGGCGAAGAACGGCAGGTAGACGGACCCCGTCACGTACATGTGGTGTGCCCACACTGCGACGGACAGTGCGCCAATTGCCATCGTCGCCAAGATGAGGCCCTTGTAGCCGAAGATGGGCTTGCGCGAGAAAACGGGAATAATCTCACTCGCGATGCCGAAGAACGGTAAGGCGAGGATATAGACCTCCGGGTGACCGAAGAACCAGAAGAGATGCTGCCAGAGAATTGCTCCACCATTTTCAGATGCGAAGACGACGGACCCAAATTTTCGATCAGCAAACAAGACAACGAGGCTCGCGGCCAGGATGGGGAATGCGAGGAGTACCAGCACACTCGTGACCAAGACCGTCCACGTGAAGATCGGCATCCGGAACATCGTCATGCCTGGGGCCCGCATGCAGAAGATAGTGGTGATGAAGTTGACGCCGCCAAGAATTGTGCCGAGACCACCAGTTGCTAGACCCAGAATCCACAGATCCGCACCTACCTGAGGTGAGTTCACAATGCTGCTCAACGGCGAATAAGCGAACCAGCCAAAGGACGCTGAACCGCCGGGCGTGAGGAACGAAATACAGACCGTCAAACCACCGAAGAAAAACAGCCAGAAACCCAGCATGTTCAGACGCGGAAAAGCCACATCAGGGGCGCCGATTTGCAACGGCATAATGACATTGCCAAAGCCAACGAAAAGTGGAGTAGCAAAGAGGAACAGCATGATAGTTCCGTGCATCGTGAACATCTGGTTGTACTGCTCGAGAGAGATAAATTGCATTCCGGGAACGGCAAGCTCTGCGCGAATCACGAGGGCCATCAAGCCGGCGGCCATGAAGAAGATCGTCGACATAATGATGTACATGTAGCCGATGGTTTTGTGATCGGTTGAGGTGAGCCACTTCACGGCGGTGCGGCCCAAATGGCTGCGGCGGACCTGCTTACGCGCCTCCGGCCCAAGTGCCGAAGTGGTCGGTCGCTCGTTCAGGATGGTCACAGGTTCTTCCCTTCGGATTCTCGTTCGCCAGTAGTAATACCGCTGGGGAGCATGCCGATCTGCCCCTTGGCCTTGAGATCGGCCATGTGCTGATCAAACTCAGCCCGGGTAACAACCTTCACGTCGAACAGCATCTGCGCGTGGTAGGTGCCACACAACTCCGCACATCTACCGATGAATGTTCCGGTCTTATTGGGAGTGAGTTCGAAGACGTTCATTTTGCCCGGAATAACGTCCATTTTGAAGAGGAAATCCGGCACCCAGAAGGAGTGGATCACGTCGGGAGACGTCAGTTCAAACTTCACCTTTTCATCTACCGGGAGCCACAAGGTCGGACGGGCATCGGGAGTGCCGCTGTCCCAGACCTGCTGGTCTAGATAGTTAAAGCCCCATGACCAGCGAAAACCCACGACGTTGACAGTCTGCTTTTGATTGTTCTCCACCGCGACGACGGGCGTTTGCACACGAATGGTGAATGCGAAAAGCCCGATGATCATGACTAGGGGAACGAGCGTATAGAGGAGTTCGAGCGGAAGGTTGTAGGCAGTCTGAGCGGGCATGTCCCGGTTGCGACGCCATCTGCGCAAATAGGCGAAAGATGCCCACAGCATGAGAGCCCACGTGAAGATGCCCACGCCCCACGCGGCAATCCAGGCGCCCTGCCACAGATTGGCTATGCCAGCACCCTCCTCGGTGGCAGGCTCTGGCAGGTTGAAGAAGAGTGCCTCATTCCAGGTACAACCCGAGAGGGACAAGGTTGCGCCCGCCAGTACGGCTGCAACCAAGAACTTCGCCCTACGGCGAGGAGCTGTCGGACGTGCCACGGATTGCCTTCCTCACGAGTCTACTCAAACTCCTCCGACCTTATCGCACGGCGTGAGAAGCCTCAGGGCGAGGCGGGGTAGTTTTCCTCTCATGTCGCCGACGCGTTGCTTCTGGGATATGACCTCCCGGGCACCCCTGGGAACCGCTGCTCGGGAGGCCCTTTTAGTGGCGCTTGACGCCGGATGGGCTGATCCCACAAGGCTTTATGGCGAGGCCCGGCAATCGCAGTTGCTGCTCGACGCAGCCAAGGAGTCCATCGCAGTGTCTCTCGGCGTCCGCGCCGATGAGATCAGTTTCACACCGTCCGTGGCCCTCGCCAGACGACGCGCAGTGGCGGGTTTAGTGCCGACAACGCGACATCCGGGTCCCGTGGTCACTTCGGCGGTGGAGCACTCCACGATCATCGGAGCGGCCCAAGCTTTCGGGCAGCCGATGGTCGAGGTGGGTGTCGACTCATTCGGGCAGGTAGACCCCGATGATTTCCTAGCCGCCTGTCGGCCTGAAACAACAGCCGCCTGTCTGCAGGTGGCGAATCAAGAGGTCGGAACTCTCCAGCCAGTTGAGGCCGTATCCACTGGCCTTGCGATGCGAGGAATTCCCCTCGTGTGCGATGCGTCCGCAGCCGCTGGGTACGTAGACATTCCGCCCGTGTGGTCAGTCCTCACGGCGGCACCTGAGTCGTTCGGCGGGCCATCCGGCATCGGAATTCTGGCAGTTCGTACGGGTGTGCGCTGGAACCCAAGTGAGTTCGCAGATGAAAGCACATCTGTTCCGCTCGCAACCGCCGCGGCCATCGCACTGGAGGAGTCCTCCCGTCAAGCTGCACAGCACGGCTCGCGCGTGAGCGAACTGGTGGACCTCCTCCGGACGCGTATGGCGGCGGAAATTCCAGATTGCCACGCCGTGGGCCACCCCATGCAGCGACTCCCCCACGTCGTGACGCTCACCTGTATGTATGTCGATGGCGAAACCTTGGTCCGAGAACTTGATCGAGAGGGCTTCTCGGTGGCGAGCGGCTCTGCGTGCGTGGCCGAGGATCTCCTTCCCAGCCACGTGCTCGCAGCCATGGGAGCGCTGACTCATGGCAATCTGCGAATTGGGCTGCCCTGGGACGTCACCCGTGCCGACGTTGAACGATTCATGGTTGTGCTGCCGCAGATAGTCGACGAGGCGCGAGGAAGGCTCCTATGACGCCACCTGAACCACACACACTGATTGACGAACGCGGATCCAGATGCCCCCTACCCATCATCGCGCTGAGTAAGGCGCTCGGGGGCTTGCCGCCAGCGAGCATCGTCGAAATCATCGCTGACGATCCGGCAGCAGATGTGGACATACCCGCATGGTGTCGACTTAAGGGTGCGCACCTGATGGATTCCTTTGCCGCATCAGACGGAAACGGCGGCGTGCATTACGTGGTTCAACTACCCGGCTGACAACACTGACGGCAGGGTAATCGCCTTGGCGATCCGGTCGAGATAGGACAAGCGCGGAATCTCCTCAGCTCCCATACTGCCCAGATGATCAGTACGCCATTGCACATCAAGCACCCGACCTTCGCGTGCGCCTTCGGCGCCGCCCAGTGCGTCCACCAAAGCGACTAAAGCCGCCTTGGATGCGTCACGTGCGCGATGAAACATTGACTCGCCAGCAAATAAACCGCCGACTTCAACCCCGTAGAGCCCACCCACTAGATCCTTGCCGCTCCACACTTCGAAGGAGTGAGCCCAACCCATGTCATGCAGGAGACAGTAGGCGTTCATGAATTTTTGCGTAATCCACACGTCAGGGGCGGTTGGGCGTGAACACGCGGACATCACTTCGCGAAACGCAACGTCACGCGTCACCGAAAAATGTCCCATGGACTTCCGCAGCGATCTGGTGACCCGAAGAGCGTCTAGCGGAAGCACCGCGCGTGGGTCTGGCGACCACCAGCCGAGAATTCCCTCGGGCTGGACATCCATCGGGAAGAGCCCCGTCGAATATGCCTGCAGCAGGGTTCCAGGCTCAAGGTCTGCACCGACGCCCACAAGGTCCTCGCCCGCTTGCGCCGTACGAGGGTCGGGGAGTTCCCACTGGCAGGGAGGAACCGACCGACTCGTCACATCACACCAATGTGGATTGCAGGTGCGGCGAAAGCTCGCTTGCGGCTTGCACCCCATAGGCCTCTGTGAAGCGTTCGAGGAAGTCTTCAGGCGTGAAGGTGTATTCCTGTGTGCCGATTGTTTCGATGACGTAGGTAGCTAGCATCGAGCCGATCTGCGCACACCTTTCGTCACCTAGACCCCAATGCAAACCCGAGATGAAACCGGCGCGAAACGCGTCACCTACGCCGGTGGGGTCTGCCTTGCCGCGTTCCTTCGGCACATCTACGTGAACCGCTGGTTGACCGCTGCGTTCGACGCGAGCTCCTTTCGCGCCCAGCGTCGTCACGCGACACTCCACGCGCTCGAGCACATCGGCTGCCGACCATCCGGTTTTTTGCTCGGTAAGCGCGGCCTCGTATTCATTGGTGAAGAGATACGACGCGCCCTCGATCAGTGGCCGAATGGCGTCACCGTCCAGAAAGGCAAGTTGCTGAGAGGGATCGGCCGCGAAGGCAATGCCGCGATCGCGGCACTCTTGAGTGTGCCGAAGCATTGCTTGCGGATCATTGGGCCCCACCAGCACGAGGTCCGTCCCGCCCAATCTCTGGCTCACGGGGAGGAGTTCGATATTGCGGGCCTCGGACATGGCACCGGGGTAGAACGATGCGATTTGGTTGCTTGCCACGTCGGTGGTGCACACAAAACGCGCTGTGTGATGAACATCCGACACGTGCACCGAGTCGGTGTCGACACCGTGGCGTTCCAGCCAGGAGCGGTAGTCATCGAAGTCACGGCCCACTGCACCCACTAGAGCCACCGGGACACCCAGTGAACCGAGCCCGAAGGCGACGTTGGCTCCTACTCCCCCTCTACGGACATCAAGATCGTCCACGAGGAAGGAAAGGCTGATCGAGTCCAGTTTGTCCACGACCAACGAATCGGTGAACTTGCCGGAAAACGACATGAGGTGATCGGTCGCTATGGACCCGGTGATGACTATGCGCACGGCGCGACCCTATCGGTCCACGCGCGAAGGACGACGAATTAGCTAAACGAGTCGCCGCAGGCGCACGAACCCGTGGCGTTGGGGTTGTCAATGGTGAACCCCTGCTTCTCAATGGAGTCCACGAAGTCGATGGTTGCGCCGCCAAGGTAGGGAGCACTCATGCGGTCGGTGACAACCTGTACGCCGCCGAAATCCTTGAGCACGTCGCCATCCATTTTGCGGTCGTCAAAGAAGAGTTGGTACTTAAGGCCGGAGCATCCGCCAGGCTGCACAGCAACACGCAGGGTGAGGTCATCACGGCCTTCTGCCTCAAGCAGAATGCGGACCTTAGCTGCAGCGGCATCGCTGAGGATGAGGCCATCGGTCGTCTCGACTACGGAATCAGCGGTCATTGAGCACTCCTTACGAGCAGCGGATGTCCCTAGTGTTACACAGGCTGCCCTAAGTACGCACCTGCAACCCGCGCGACCACGATCTCGCGGCGCGCGCGGCGACCTCCCTCAGCCAGTGGGGAGCGTCCGACATGGCTAGCTCGGCTGAGCCGGCTAAATCCGTCAGAGAGTAGGCACCCGATACTCCAATGCCGGCCCATTCCCGACGGCCCACCTCAACGCGCCCGGCCAGCACCACTACCGGACGTCCGGCGGTGAGCGCCGCGGCCGCGACCCCGGATACCGCTTTGCCTCGCAGCGACTGCCAATCGAAGCTTCCTTCACCGGTGATGACCAGATCAGCTTCCTGAGCGCGCCTTGCAACATCACTAGCTGCGAGGACATAGTCGATACCCGGCTGACGGGTGGCGCCTAGCGCGAAAAGAGCCGCTCCGATGCCTCCGCCGGCTCCGGCGCCCAGGAGGACGCCGACCTGTTTCATCTTCCCCTGCACGTCTATGGCGCCGAGAGCCGTGCTCCATGTACTCAATGCGACCTCGAGTGCATCTACCGCTTCAGGCTGGGCGCCCTTTTGTGCGGCGAATCCACGCGCCGCACCCCGTGGGCCCAGCAGGGGGCAATCGACATCAGATGCAACGACAATCTCGACGCCGGACATGGCTGCGCGGGGTGTGGAGAGATTGACCTGATGAATCTCACTCAACGCAATGCCGCCTCCGCGCAACATTGGGGTGGCATCTGCACCGTGCTGGTTCACCGCGGTAGCACTCAAGGCTGCCAAGAGTCCGGCTCCCCCGTCACACACTCCGGTTCCGCCCACACCAATGACCACTCGACTCGCTCCGGCTTTCACTGCTTCGACGATCAACTCCCCCAGTCCCCAGGATGTCGTGACACGCGGGTCACGATCAGCAAGTGCAATCAGGTGAAGGCCTACAGCTTGCGCCGACTCCACATACGCGACGCCAGCCGCTTCGTCCAGCGCAAACTGTGCCGCCACTGCAACGCCCAGTGGCCCTGTGACCACACAATCTCGCGGGATGATCTTGAGCGAGGCCGCCATCGCGTCGACAAATCCCGGGCCGCCGTCGGACATTGGCGCAAGGTCGAGGACGTCGTCAGGCGCCTCTGTGGCCCACCCGGCAGCAATGGCCTCAGCCGCCTGAGCGGCGCTCAACGTGCCAGTGAAACTGTCTGGGGCAACGAGTACGCGCACGCCACACACGCTACGTGAGATACTTCGCAAATGGAGAGTGGCACCTTCGCCGAACCGAAGCCTTCACCGCTTGCCTTGCTGCTTCTGGGAAAAAATGCAGATCCCGACAGTGAGACCGGCGTGGAGTGCCCCGGCGACCTCCCGCCTGCTTCGGACCCAAATCTGGTCGAGCGCGTTCGGACCGCGCGCGCAATTCTTGGCGATCGTCTCTACATCCTCGGGCATCACTATCAGCGCGACGAAGTGATCCAGTTTGCTGACACGACAGGCGACTCTTACAAGTTGTCACAGCAGGCCGCCGCGCATCCAGAGGCCGAATTCATCGTGTTCTGTGGCGTCCATTTCATGGCTGAGAGTGCAGATATCCTGACCAGTGACAGCCAACAGGTGCTCCTACCGGATCTCGCTGCGGGCTGCTCCATGGCAGATATGGCGGCCATCCATCAGGTCGAAGACGCGTGGGACGTTTTTGAGGCTGCGGGCATTGCGAAGTCCGTCATCCCTATCACGTACATGAACTCCTCCGCCTCGATCAAAGCGTTTACCGGACGACATGGCGGCGCGGTGTGTACGTCCAGCAACGCAAAACGCGCACTCGAATGGGCATTCGCTCAGGGCGAGCAGGTGTTCTTCCTGCCTGACCAGCATCTTGGCCGCAACACCGCGATTCGCGATCTCGGAATGACACGTGACGACTGCGTCGTATTCGATCCGCACAAACCGGGTGGCGGACTATCAGAAGAACAACTACGTGATGCGCGCATGATCCTCTGGCGCGGACACTGCTCAGTTCATGGCCGGTTTACGGCTGATAGCGTTCGCGATGTTCGAGATCGCGTTCCTGGAGTGCGCGTGATCGTGCACCCGGAATGCACACATGAAGTCGTGTCCCTGGCTGACGAAGTGGGTTCGACTGAATACATCATCAACGCGATCGCGGCGGCACCTGCTGGTTCGAAATGGGCCGTTGGCACCGAATTGAACCTGGTGCGGCGTCTCGCGATAGAGCACCCCGATCAGGAGATCGTCTACTTGGAGAAGGCCGTGTGCTTCTGCTCCACGATGAACCGCATCGATCTCCCGCACCTAGCGTGGACTCTCGAGAATCTGGTCAATGGCATAGTCGTAAATCGCATCACGGTGGAACCCGAAGAAGCTCGCTGGGCCCGTGTCGCGCTCGACCGCATGCTCGCCCTCCCCGGCCTCGCTCCTCGCGACTAATTTCTCCCCCGGCCCCATACCCGACACACAACAACTAGGCTGCCCTCATGTTTAAGAAGCGCTCCGAAGCACAGAACGTGCCCGCTGAATCTGGACCCACAGACGTCTCGGGCAAAGGGCGCGCAACGCCCTCGCGCCGTGAAGCCGAGGATGCTCGGAGACAGGCGCTGAGAGTGCCGAAGGATCCCAAGGCGGCTAAGGCAGCCGCTCGTGAACGCGATCGCCAGGCGCGTGCCGATGCTCGCGCCGGGATTATGGTGGGCGATGAGAAGCACTTGCCCATGCGCGATCGTGGCCCTGTGCGGAGGTACGTCCGCGATTTTGTCGACAGCAAGTTCAGTCTCGCTGAATACTTCATCTTTATCGCTGTCGGAATCCTTGTTCTCGGATTCATCCCAAACTCGCAGGTGAGTGCATTCGTCAGCATCGCGTGGTTTACCGTCCTCGTGCTGGTCATCGTGGACACCGCGAGTGTGCTTTTTCGTTTACATCGCTCATTGCGCGTATATTTCCCCGACAAGCAGGATCGCAAGGGCGTTTCCCTCTATGCCGTTCTGCGACTTCTACAGATGCGTCGGTTGCGACTACCCAAACCGCAGGTGCGCAGAGGGACTCCCGCACCGCCACCTAGCAAATAGGTCTCACTCCGGGCGCAAGCCCATGGGTCCATAAACCGCTCGGTTGACCTCATACAGCGTCACGGCTTCGACACCGGCCGCAAGCAGGTCCTGCCACGTCTCGCCGACCCAGGTCTCCGCATCAGCCTGCGTCGGGAACCTCTGATCACCCAGCGGGCCCACAACCTCGGCACCCGAGGCATCGATGTATTTCCAATTCCAGTCCATAGTGACCTCCTTCGCCCAGTATCTCCTGTCACATTCGAGCGAGGCGTGTTGACGTGCACCTACTTGCTGTGGTTCGCTGTCGGGACAACTTCATACGTATGCGTTCGATATCCAGGGGAAGCCGGTGCAAATCCGGCGCTGACCCGCAACCGTGAACCGCTCAGTGTCTAACTGGGCAGTAAGTCGGAGCACCTGGCGGACGCAAGCGGCTCTTCCCGTCGAGGTCTGCGGGGCGGAGTTCGGACACAGAGCTTTGGCTCCCTCCGGGCGTACCGTCTTCAGGTCGCTATTGAGAGGTTCTTCATGTTTACTCGTTTTCGCCATGTCTTTCTTGCCGCGCTTGTTGCCAGTGGCATCGCCTTTGGAGTGCCTTCGGCCCCTGCCATTGCGGCCACCGCCCCAGCGAGCCATTCGGACACCGGGCTTTTCGGGGCAGCGGACCCCACGTATGACGGCGTTCTCCGTCAGTCCTACGCACTTATCGGTCTGACGACATTCGGCGTTGAACCGCCCGAATCGGCAGTGTCGTGGCTCCTAAAGCAACAATGCGCGAGTGGTGCGTTCATGGCGTACCGAACAGGTTCCTGCACAGCCGCCGACCTGACGACGTACACAGGTACCGACTCCAACTCCACCGCCGTAGCAGCGATCGCCCTTGGAGCGGTAGGTGAGTTCAGGGCCAGCCACGCAGCAGTGCGTTGGCTTGTGGGCTCTCAGCGAGTCGATGGCGGTTGGCCATGGCTGGCTGGTCTGGCGTCAGACCCAGTGTCCACCGGCCTAGTCATGCAAGCGCTTCGCGCACACGATGGAGACTCCAAATCCTTACGAACCGCCATTCGGCGCGGCGCAGCATGGATTCGAGATCGCGTCGCTGACTGTTCAGTATCCAGGAACCACTTCGGTGGACTTGGCTTCAGTGAACAATCAGTCCCAGATGGCTTCAGTACTGCCGCAGCACTCATTGGATTCACGGGCCCGTTGACTGCGCTTTCTCAAACACAAACCCAGGCTGCGCCTTCAGCGCAATGTTCGCGTGACGTGGGTGCGGCAGGAGCCATGTCGCGGTTCCTCGTCAGTTCACTCACGCGAAACAACGGGGCAATCCCTGGGCTGATGGACGCTACACAGCCTGACTGGAATGCCACTGCCTTCACCATCATTGCCCTGCGCAACGCAGGTTTCGGCAACGCGTCGATGCAGGCAGCAACCCGCTTGCTCCTTCGCAATGTCAACGACTACATACTCAGCGGGGACGACACCATGCCCGCTGCTATCGGAACCTTGTTGCTGGTAGCACGTGCCACGGACAACTCACCGAGAGCCTTCGGGCCACAGCGAATCAATCTGGTCTCAAGACTTTTGGGGACCCAACGCGTATGACCTTGTCGCGCTCGCTGGCACTGCACTGCGGGGGTCTGATTGTCTTGACGTCCGCAGTGCTCGCCGCGCCTGCCACGGCAAGCGAGTTTCGCTATTGGACCTACTGGACCTCCACCACACAGGAATGGAGTTTTTCTCCGCTTGGTCCGGCATTTAGGCCAGCAGATGAGGGGATCATCGAAGGGTGGCGCCTCGCGGTGACTGGCGTTGACGCAACAACACCGCCTCGAGTCGACGTTGCGGATGTTTATGACCGTGCGTGTGGCGACGTCGCACCGCAAGCAGACATTTTGCGAATCGCGGTGGTCCTCGACTACGGAACGACCGCTGACGCACCTGCCGGCGAATCCCCGCCGAATCTGGTTGTTGCGTGTGCAGAAGTGGCCGACGGCTCAACTGGTTTCGATGCACTGCGGGCCATCACGGAAATCCGATCCGAGCGTGGTTTCGTATGTGGTCTCAGCGGGTATCCCGCTACCGGATGTGGGCGCGACACAATTGAGCAGAGCACGGAGCCAAGCGTTGAACCAAATACTGAGCCAAGCACTGTGCCAACTACTGAGCCAAGTATCGAACCCACCGTGGAGCCAAGCACTAAGCCAAGTATCGAACCCACCGTGGAGCCAAGAACCGAACCGTCCCCGGAGCCCGCTGCACCGCAGTCACAGGCGGTCCAACCGAGCCCGTCAATTCCCGTAACCCCGGAAGAGGTCGCCCAAGCAGCAAGTTCGAGCTCGCCCTCATCGGGTTCAGGACCACTCCTTGCCATCGTCGTGCTCATCGGCATCATCGTGCTGGGTGTTCTCGCGTGGACACGTTCGCGAGGCCGTCGATGATGGGTCGCCCGCGGTGGTTGAATCCATTCGCTTGGTGGGCGTGGGCGCTTGGCCTTGCTGTCATGGCAAGTAGGACAACCAATCCCTTGGTGCTTGGTTGCATTGTTGCGGTGGCGGCATACGTTGTCGCAGCCCGCCGACCCGACGCGGCTTGGGGTCGTTCCTTCCGGCTG
Organism: uncultured bacterium; assembly: GCA_903850745.1. Taxonomy (GTDB): domain Bacteria; phylum Actinomycetota; class Actinomycetes; order S36-B12; family S36-B12; genus CAINMH01. The sequence continues at coordinate 26,185 of CAINMH010000047.1, read as the reverse complement.
TTTCTCATCTTGGGTGTGTGGGTTATCGCAATTCGGGTAGTGCTCGGCATCGCCTTTGGCGCTCCGGACGGTGGCCGGGTTTTGTTCAGCCTCCCCTCACTAGCTTTGCCGGCCTGGGCCGCGGGTGTGCGTTTCGGAGGGGAAGTCACAGAGCCCGCCCTACTGAGTTTGATCTTCGACGGCATGCGATTGGCCGCGATACTCGCCTGCGTAGGGGCGGCCAATTCACTCGCGTCACCCAGCCGACTACTTAAGGCCACACCGGCTGCCCTGTACGAGACTGGTGTGGCGGTAGTTGTCGCGTTGACGTTCGCGCCCCAGATTGTCGGCGATGCTGATCGGCTGCGCACAGCGCGTCGATTGCGCGGTCGTGACACACGAGGACTTCGTGGCTTCGGTTCAGTTGCAGTTCCAGTCCTGGAGGGTGCTCTAGAAAAGTCCCTACATCTGGCAGCCGCCATGGATTCACGCGGCTATGGACGTATGGGCCACGCCAGCGACGCGAGACGCAGAATGATCGGTGGCACATTTCTCGCCGCACTCCTGTGCGCCGCGATCGGGGCGTACAGCGCGCTGGACGAAAGAATCCCCACGACGGCGATGGTGTCGTTGCTCAGCGGAAGCATCGCGATGATTGTGGTGGCTTTCATCATTGCAAGTCGCGCTCGCATCCGCACGGTATATCGCCGCGACCCGTGGCGTACACCCGAGTGGACGACAACGGGCGTGGGCTTGGTCTGTGCAATTGCCGCGATTGCAACAGCCTCGTCAATCACCATGCAGGGGCCAAGCATTTTCACCATGCCACAGGTGCCGCTGATCGCCATCTGCGCCCTGGCGCTTTGCCTGCTTCCCGCATGGTTGACACCACTACCCCCAGATAGAGGCAGGCAATGATCCGGTTTGAGGACGTCACGATCGCATACGACGGCAGCGCCATTCCGGTCATTGCGCACACCACCCTCCACATTCAGGAGGGCGAACTAGCACTCGTTGTAGGTCCTACTGGCAGCGGCAAGACCACTCTGCTTCACGCGATCAACGGTCTAGTTCCACACTTCTCCGGCGGCACCCTTTCAGGACGAGTCGTAGTCGATGGGCGCGACACGGCAACGCATCCCCCGCGAGATCTTGCGGATGTCGTCGGGGTTGTTCCGCAGGATCCCATGAACGGATTTGTCACAGAGTACGTCGAAGACGAGCTCGCCTACGGCATGGAGTGCCTTGGTCTGGCTCCATCTGTGATGAGACAGCGAGTGGAGGAGATTGTCGATCTCTTAGGTCTAGCCGAACTTCGCGACCGCTCACTCTTGAGCCTGTCCGGCGGGCAACGCCAACGGGTCGCAATCGGTGCGGTGATGACAACTCATCCGCGCATCCTCGTCCTAGACGAACCCACCAGCGCCTTAGATCCAGGTGCAGCCGAAGAGGTTCTAGCCGCACTTCAGCGTCTTGTTCACGACCTGGGCGTAACTGTCGTGCTTGCAGAACATCGACTTGAGCGAGTGGTGCAATACGCCGATCGAATTATCCATGTTCCCGGTAACGGGGCACCTGTTCAAATTGGCACGGCGGCGGACATTATGCGCACTGCCTCCGTCGCGCCCCCCGTGGTCCAACTCGGCAGACTTGCCGGGTGGAACCCCTTGCCATTGTCGGTTCGTGATGCGCGGCGCAATGCTGACCCGTTGCGCGAACGCTTGCGCACCGCACACAACAGTCATCCATCCGCAGGAACAACGGTCGACGCACTGGCACCAAGACTTCTTGATGCGCGTTCCGTCAGTGTCGCGTATGGCACGAAAACAGCTTTGGATAACGTGACGGTCACGGTCGATCCAGGCGAGATTCTCGCCATCATGGGCCGCAATGGCGCCGGCAAGTCGACCCTGTTGGGCACTCTCGTCGGATTGCACAAACGTTCGCGAGGCACAGTTCTGGTTTCCGGCGGAGACCCCGCGGATATGCGTGGACCCGAGCTCATCTCCCGCGTTGGCTTAGTCCCACAGGATCCCAGCGATCTGCTGTCACGTGACACAGTCGCCACGGAGTGCCAAGACTCAGACCGAGATGCACGCGCGCCACGCGGAACGACAGCCACAATTCTGCGATCGCTTGCCCCTGATGTCTCGGTCTCGCAGCACCCTCGTGATCTTTCTGAAGGTCAGCGACTCGCACTCGCGCTCGCTGTCATTCTTGCCGCTCGTCCGCCACTTGTGTTGCTGGACGAGCCCACTCGCGGGCTGGACTACCTCACCAAGTCGCGACTAGTCGTCGCACTACGCGCACTTGCTGCGGGCGGTCACGCTGTCGTGCTCGCCACCCACGACGTGGAACTTGTCGCTGAGGTGGCCACCCGGGTGATTGTTCTTGCCGACGGCGAGATTGTTGCGGACGGGACAACACGTGATGTCATTGCTGCGTCCCCGCTGTTTGCGCCGCAGGTCTGGAAAGTTCTAGCGCCGCAAGAGTGGCTCACCGTTGCTGAGGTCGAGCAAGCCTTAGGCGGAGTTCGATGACTCGCTCTGTTCGACTGCAAACGCGATCCACTGTCGCCATAGCGCTGTGCTCCGTTGTCGGAATCATGGCCTTTGGCTGGCCATTATTGGCATCTGCATCCTCGGCAGCTATGGCTCATTCCACAGATGCGCCATGGTTCTTCGCTGCATTTCTGCCGCTGCTTCTTGCAGTGGTCCTAGCACAATTGGCTGATGGCGGGATGAACGCGAAGTCCATTGCCATGCTCGGTGTGCTGAGTGCCGTGATCTGCGTACTGAGACCACTAGGTGCCGGCACTGTCGGAATCGAACCGATGTGGGTCGTGCTGATTCTCTCGGCACGAGCGCTAGGCCCGGGATTCGGATTCTGCCTTGGCGCGATTTCAATGGGTGCTAGTGCCTTAATCACAGGAGGGATCGGCCCTTGGCTGCCCTTTCAGATGATCGCTGCTGCCTGGGTGGGCCTAGGCGCTGGCCTCATTCGCGGACCCCGCGACGGTTCGTGGCGAGAGATCGGCATCACCGCTGCCTTCGGTGGCCTTGCCTGCTACGCCTACGGTCTTGTTATGAATCTGTGGATCTGGCCGTTCACCACCGGACTTGCAACGGCGATTGCCTTCGTTCCTGGAGCGGGTCTAGCCATCAATCTGCAGCACTGGCTGGCGTTCTCCATCGCTACATCGCTCGCCTTCGATATCCCCCGGGCAATCCTCACAGTCGTCCTGATTACTGTTTTGGGGAGGCCCACGTTGGCGGTCCTACGAAGAGCTGGGCGGCGAGCTGTCTTTGACACACAACCCATCGGAACGGTAGATGTGTCCCGTGTCTGACGCTTCGACTCCACTTGAGTCACTCATCGAGCGGATCAGCACAGTGACGCCACCTGAGTACGCCGACACTTCGACCGTCGCAGTCCTAGAGTCGCTCGGACACGTGGGTGACATCGTGAAGTGGTTCGCTTCGGTTCAAGGCATCTGGCCACCGAAAGAACCTCAGTCTGTCAGCGTCGTTGCCCTGAGTGCTGACTCTTGGCGCGACGACAGCAGCCACTACACGGTCCTAGATGTTTCGGCGGATGCACTCACAGCTCTCTTTGCTGGAGCTGCTGCAGCCGACCGCGCTGTCGATTCAGGCGCCGACGCCCTTGTCCTGCAAGACCCAGCGTTCCTTGCCCCGGGCACTCTCGCCTTGGTTGCACTCTTGACCTCGACCGACGCTGCCGCAGCGACGCAGCGCCAACTCGATGCCACGGCATGGATGATTCGGGTGGGTTCGGTACGCGACGCTATGCGCTTGGCGCGAAAGCACCTTGGTGACACGGTCGCGCTACTCGACGCTGTAGGTGCCTACGACATCGCCGCCATGACGGGGGTTTTGCTGGCTGCCGCAGCAAGGCGGACTCCCGTGCTTCTGAATTCAACATCTTCCCTCGCCGCAGCTTTGGCTGCGCACCGAATTTCGTACCGCTCGCGCGAATGGTGGTGGGCTTCACAACGCCCTGCCGATCCCGCTGCGCATCTTGTATTGGATCGCCTAGACCTGCACCCGTTCGTGGATTTGCATCTCGACACCCAATCCGGCATTGCGCCGATGCTTGTGCTCAACTCACTCCAAGCGGCGTTGGCTCGCCTCTGAGCAAGAGTCGGTGAGTTATCGAGTGTGAGCTGGCACGAATGGCGTTGCAACAACCTCGAATTCGCCCAGCCGGCCTCTCACATCAATGAACACTCGGTCACCCGCAGAGATTGTTGGGTCGAGGAGCGCTAGGCCAATTCCGACTTTGAGGGTGGGCGAAAACGTGCCACTCGTGACCTGGCCGATGTCGCGGCCATCAACCGCCTGCACCGACATGTGCGCTCGCGGTATCGCCCGATCGACCGCTTTCACAGCTCGAAGCACACGTCGTGGACCCACTGAACGCTCAACACTTAGTGCTTCGCGACCCACGAAGTCCGGCTTATCCCAGCCGACTGCCCAGCCAAGTCGCGCCTGCACTGGAGAGATGTCTCGAGATAGTTCGTGTCCGTGTAGCGGATAACCCATCTCCGTGCGCAAGGTGTCGCGGGCTCCAAGTCCCGCTGGGAGGACTCCAAGATCTTCCCCATACTTGAGCAAGTCATCCCAGAGTTCGGGGATGACCTCCACGGGCGCAACAATTTCGAATCCACGTTCACCCGTGTAGCCACTTCGACACACCGCAACGTCATAGTCGCGGTACCTCGACGCCACCACAGTCATGTATTCGTGATCGACCGGCAGATTGAGTCGCGTGAGAAGGTCAGAACTACGCGGTCCTTGTACGGCGATGATTCCGCGTTGGTCGTGATTGTCGACCACCTCTACGGCACTAGGGATATTTGATCGAAGTTGGCGCACAACGTCGCTGGCATTAGATGCGTTCGGAATGATCATGAAATCCGAATCGCTCCACCGGTAGACAATCAGGTCATCAATAACCCCACCGTCCACGTCACACATCAACGAGTACTGCGCCTGCCCATCGACGATACGCCCGAGATCATTCGTCAAGAGCGCGTTGAGGTGCGCAAGTGCCCCGGCCCCCCGGACATCGACCTTGCCCATGTGCGAGACGTCGAACAGGCCCACCCGCTCACGTACGGCAGCGTGCTCGGCGAGGACCCCGGCGTATTCGATGGGCATCTCCCAGCCACCGAAGTCGGCCATCTTGGCTCCAAGCCCAAGATGACGCGAGTGCAAGGGTGTTGTACGGAGGGTCTGCGTCACGAGGGCACGGTACTTCAGACACCAAGCTCCACCTCCGGCTACCCTCTGCACTCATGACCAGCCTTAATGCAACCGCGACTATTTCCACCGACGTCCTAGTGGTCGCCGTCATTCCCGCCGCCGGCCGCAGAAAAGGCGCCACAGTGCGCCCCGATACCGGTCTGACTGCAGTGGGGCGGCGCAAGTTGGAGGAGGCACTGAGCGCCCTCGGGGCAACTGCTGCCACGGGTGAGATCACGCGCGTGCCCGGCTCAGGGATAGCCAAGGCCACCATGGTCGTCGCGGTCGGACTGGGATCCGATCCCAATGTTGAGACATTGCGTCGGACCGCGGGTTCAGTCGCGCGCTCGCTCACGGGCACACGTCGCGCGACTTTCGCGTTTGGGTCCAGCGATCCAGATGACCTCGAAGCTGTCGCACTCGGCGGCCTGCTAGGGGCCTACACATTTACCGCTTTCAAGGGCACCGGAACGACCCAGCCCACCACGGCACTTAAGGCCCTCTCGATCTTGACGGCAGACCCCAAGTCTGAGGCAGTGCGTGTGGCGCTAGATCGCGCCGCGGTGCTTGCAGAAGCCGTGAAAGCCACTCGTGATCTCGTCAACACTCCTCCATCCGCACTATCTCCTGCAGCGCTAGCGGATGCAGCAAAGCAGCGAGCGTCTGAGCATGGGCTGAAGGCGCGCATCTGGACCGAAAAGCAACTTCGTACGGAGGGATTCGGTGGTATCACCGCAGTCGGACAAGGGTCCGTGAATCCCCCGCGTTTGGTTCGACTCGACTACCGACCAGCTGGTGCCAAGAAATCACTCGCCCTTGTAGGCAAGGGCATCACTTTCGACACCGGCGGCATCTCACTTAAACCACCGCAGGCAATGGAGACGATGAAATGTGACATGGCAGGAGCGGCGTCCGTTCTGGAGGCAGTAGTTGCCATCGCCCGACTGGGGTTGAAAGTCAATGTGACCGGTTGGCTGGCTTGTGCCGAGAACATGCCCGGTGGAAAGGCACAGCGCCCCAGTGACGTCATCACAATTTACGGCGGACGTACCGTGGAGGTCCTCAACACCGACGCTGAAGGCCGACTTGTCCTGGCCGATGCACTGGTCGCCGCCGCTGAGGAGAAACCTGATCTCATCGTGGATGTCGCCACACTCACGGGCGCGCAAGGAATCGCTCTTGGCAATCGGACCGCCGGAGTGATGGGCAACGACGATGCTGCGCGCGACGCGGTCGTCGCCTCGGCCACCGCAGCCGGCGAGTCTATGTGGCCAATGCCGCTCCCAGACGAACTGCGCCCGTCTCTCGACTCGCAGGTGGCCGATCTGGCCAATATTGGGGAACGTATGGGCGGAATGATGACGGGCGCGGTGTTCCTTCGCGAGTTCGTCCCAGCGAGCATCTCCTGGGCCCATCTAGACATTGCTGGTCCGGCGTTCAATTCCGGCTCCCCGCACGGGCACACCCCAAAAGGTGGCACCGGAATGTCGGTCCGCACCCTCGTCCGAGTCGCCCAAGACCTCGCTGAGGGGCGCTTCGTCTGACCACACTCACCGTGGGAGGATGAAGGTCCTTGCCTTGTGGATGGGAGTAGTCGGTGCCAGAGTCAGATGTCGTCATCCTCGGTGGTGGTAGCGGCGGTTATGCATGCGCCCTGCGAGCATCGCAGTTGGGCTTGTCGGTCGTTCTGATCGAGAAGGGCAAACTGGGTGGCACCTGCCTTCATAACGGTTGCATCCCAACCAAGGCTCTCCTCCACGCCGGTGAAGTCGCTGACTCAGCCAGAGAGAGCGCGGCCTTTGGAGTCGACGCCACGCTGAACGGCATCGACATGACGAAGGTCAACGCCTACCGTGACGGCATAGTGGGACGCCTCTACAAGGGACTCCAAGGCCTAGTCAAGAGCCGCAATGTCACCTACGTCGAAGGCACCGGTCGCCTCGTCGCTCCGAACACGGTCGAAGTCAACGGTGAGCGCTATGTCGGTCGCAACGTCGTACTCGCAACCGGTTCCTACGCGCGCACTCTCCCCGGTCTTGAGATCGGCGGACGCATCATGACATCCGATCAGGCCCTTGATCTTGATTGGATCCCCGAGCGAGTTTTGGTTCTAGGCGGTGGTGTCATTGGAGTCGAGTTCGCGAGCGTATGGAAGTCCTTCGGCTCCGACGTCACGATCATCGAGGCACTACCTCGATTGGTGCCCGCTGAAGACGAAGCAGTGTCGAAAGCATTCGAACGTGCCTATCGCAAGCGTGGCATCAACTTCTCCACCGGCGTCCGCTTCGCAAGCGCGACCCAGGATTCCGCTGGCGTCACAGTGACACTTGAAGATGGCCAAGTCCTCACTGCTGACCTTCTCCTCGTCGCTGTCGGACGCGGTCCACAGACCGCCAACATGGGCTACGAAGAGGCTGGCATTGCCATGGAACGCGGCTGGGTGCTGGTGGACGACCAGCTCAAGACCAACGTGCCCGGCGTGTACGCGGTCGGCGACATCACCCCCGGGCTCCAACTCGCCCACCGCGGCTTCCAGCACGGCATCTTCGTTGCTGAGCACATGGCCGGACTCGGACCTCGCTTCATCAAGGATTCTGATATTCCCAAGGTCACCTACTCCGAGCCCGAGGTGGCTTCGGTGGGGCTCACCGAAGCGCAGGCCAAGGAGCAGTTCGGCGCAGATGCTGTGACCTCATATGAGTACAACCTCGGCGGCAATGGCAAGAGCCAGATTCTTGGCACTGCCGGATTCGTGAAGTTGGTACAGCGCAATGACGGCCCCGTGGTCGGTATTCACATGGTCGGTAGCCGCATGGGCGAGCAGATTGGCGAAGCGCAACTCATCGTCAATTGGGAGGCCTACCCAGAAGATGTCGCAATGCTCGTCCACGCTCATCCCACCCAAAACGAAGCGATGGGCGAGGCTCATCTCGCACTCGCTGGCAAGCCCCTCCACGCTCACTCGTAAGCCACAGCCACAAGAAGGAGAATCACCATGCCGGTTTCTGTGACGATGCCTCAACTTGGCGAGAGCGTCACCGAGGGCACTGTGACGCGCTGGCTGAAGAAGGTGGGCGATTTCGTCAACGCAGACGAGCCTTTGGTAGAGGTGTCCACCGACAAAGTCGACACCGAGATTCCCGCACCCACAAGTGGCATCCTGCTCGAAATTCGAGCAATGGAGGATGACGTTGTTCTCGTCGGTGGAGAACTTGCCGTCATCGGATCTGCCGATGAGAGTTCGGCTCCGCAACCCGAACCTGTACCTGCGCCAGCACCCGTCGTTCCAGAACCAATTGTCGTAGAACCCGTTGTTGCTGCTCCCGTAGCTACACCGGCCCCCGCCGTTGTTGCGCCCGCCGCCCCAAGCACGGGTACCGAAGTCGTACTCCCCCAACTTGGCGAGAGCGTCACCGAAGGCACCATCACGCGGTGGCTGAAGAAGGTGGGCGATCAGGTCGCGGCAGATGAACCATTGGTCGAAATCTCCACGGACAAGGTAGACACCGAGATTCCTTCTCCCGCTGCCGGAACTTTGCTCGAGATCCGCGCCGCTGAGGACGCCGTGGTTCCCGTCGGAGCCGTGCTCGCGATCATCGGAGTGCCCGGAGCTGCGCCTGCTGTCGCTGCGCCTGTACCTGCACCTGCACCTGCACCAGCACCTGTTGTCGCTGCGCCCACACCAGCACCTGCGCCTGTTGTCGCTGCGCCCACACCTGCGCCTGCGCATGCGCCCACGCCAATCAATTCCGTCGAAGAGCCATACCTCACTCCCCTAGTGCGCAAGCTCGCGAGTGAAAACGGCGTCGACATCAACGCGCTCGTAGGCACCGGAGTTGGCGGTCGCATCCGCAAATCAGATGTTCTCGCTGCAGCAGCGGCTAAGGCTGCCCCAACGCCTCCCGCGGCAGCATCAGCAGCCACCTCAGCATCGACGACAGTGGCGTCTGCGCTGCGTGGAACTACCGTTCCCATGAGCCGGCTCCGTCGTGTCATCGCGGAACGCATGGTGACTTCCCTGCAGACAAGCGCTCAACTCACGACCGTCGTCGAGGTTGACATGACCCGCGTGTCGAATCTACGTAATAAGTCCAAGAGCGGCTTTGCGGCTCGTGAAAACGCCAAGCTCACTTTTCTGCCGTTCTTTGCCAAGGCAACAGTCGAGGCACTGCGCCATTTCCCACAACTCAATGCATCACTCAATGCCGACTCCACGGAGATCACCTACCACGATGCCACCAACCTCGGCATCGCCGTCGACACAGAGCGAGGGCTCTTGGTTCCGGTGATCCGCGGTGCAGAAGATCTCACCATCGCCGCACTCGCCCGTCGCATTGCTGATGTCGCGGAGCGCACCCGCACCAACAAGGTGTCACCGGACGAGTTGGGCGGTGGCACCTTCACCATCACCAATACCGGTAGCCGCGGAGCGCTATTCGACACGCCAATCATCAACCTCCCGCAGGTGGCGATTCTGGGCACCGGCGCGATCGTGAAACGTGCGGTGGTCATGGCCGACGACAATGGCAATGACCTCATCGCCGTCCGCAGCATGGCGTACCTCGCGCTGAGCTACGACCACCGTCTCGTGGATGGCGCCGATGCTGCTCGCTTCCTTGGGGCAATCAAGCAGCGTCTTGAAGAAGGATCATTCGAAGGAGATCTCAACACCGCATGAAAATCGCCGTCACGGGCAGTACTGGCCTGATCGGGTCAGCCCTAGTTACCGCATTACGCCAGCGAGGCCATGGCGTTCTGCGACTGGTTCGACGAGCGCCGGCTGCACCCGATGAAGCACAGTGGGATCCCGCGCGCGGGACTGTCGACATGGCTCGTTTTGTCGACACCCAAGCGGTCTTTCATCTCGCCGGCGCCGGAGTCGGTGATCACCGGTGGACCGATGCCTACAAGCAAGAAATCTTGAACTCTCGTGTCGAGGGCACTCGGACGATCTCGGCTGCGATCGCATCTTTGCCTACACCCGCTGTCGCTTTTATCTGTGGTTCCGCCATCGGCTTCTATGGAGACACCGCCGATAGGGCAGTTGATGAGTCAGCACCCCAAGGTGCTGGATTCTTGGCTGGCGTAGTGGGCGAATGGGAAAAGTCTGCTGCGGCGGCGATCGACGCTGGCGTTCCGACAGCTTTCGCACGCACCGGACTTGTGGTCAGTGGTGACGGCGGCGCCTGGGCGAAACTGTTCCCCATCTTTAAGGCCGGTCTTGGCGGACGAGTCGGTTCTGGAAGCCAGTACTGGTCTTTCATCTCCCTTCGTGATGAAGTCGCCGCACTAGTGCACCTTCTTGAGAACCCCATGTCAGGACCGGTCAATCTCACTGCGCCCACGCCGGTCACCAATAAGGAAGTCACTGCCGCCATGGGGCGCGTGTTGGGCCGCCCCACGGTTCTCCCCGTACCTGCATTCGCGCTCAAGGCGGTCCTCGGCGAGTTCTCTCAAGACGTGCTGGGCAGTCAGCGGGTTATACCTGCGCTTCTGGAGTCACGTGGCTTTGTGTGGCAGGACGCAGACATCGATACCGCGATCCGAAGTGCATTAGCCTCCTGACGTGGACTACGACAGCGATGCGCTCGTCATTGGTGCGGGTCTAGCCGGCCTGACGTGTGCACGCGAACTAGTCAGAGCCGGTTACCACGTCGCTGTAGTCGAGGCCTCTGATGCCGTCGGTGGTCGGATCAGAACAGACGAAGTTGACGGCTTGCTCCTTGATCGAGGCTTCCAACTCATCAACCCGGCTTACCCCGAGGTGCAGCGAGCACTCGATGTCGAAGCATTGGCGCTGCGTAGCTTCACTCCTGGGGCGCAGGTCCTGACCGACTCAGGCTCGTACGTCATCGCCGACCCGCGCCGTGGTGGATCCCTTTTCGGAGCACTTCGAGCAGATGTTGGCTCGAAGTTCGCTAAGTCTCGATTCGCGGCGTATGCCCTGGGATGCGCTGTCGCCTCATCAAGCGGCCTCGCGCAGCGCCCAGATGTCAACGCCTACGACGCCTTGCGCTCAGCGGGAGTGTCCGCCGAACTCATCGATAGGTTCATTCGACCCTTCCTAGCTGGCGTCTTCCTTGATGATTCACTTGAAACATCTCGTCGATTCATGGACCTCGTACTGCGCTCATTCGTACGGGGTACGCCCTCGGTCCCTGCTCGGGGGATGCAGGCGATCCCCCTACAGATCGCAGATGGAATCCCACGGGAGTCCATCTCTTTGGGCGTACGAGCCTTGTCTATTGAGAAACAGACAGCGCACCTCACCAGTGGAAGCCACCGCGCACGCGCCATCATCGTGGCTGCGGATGTTCCGGGAGTGTCGATGCTGCTCCCCGACCTTCCCGTGCCACTGTCGAGGGCGGTGACCACGTGGTACCACCTCGCCCACGTTCCACCACAATCCCTCACCCGTGGAAAGCCCATTCTCGTCCTCGACGGACGCGTGAGGCACGGACCGCTGACCAACTCCGTCGTGCTGAGCCACGCAGCACCTTCGTACGCGAGCCACGGCCGAGTTCTCGTCTCCTCCTCCGCTTTGGGTCTACACGGACACATGAAACAGAGCGACATTCTTGGTCACCTTTCGGAGCTGTACGCCACCAACGCTGCAGATTGGGAGCTCGTCGGCACATACGAGATTCCCTTCGCCCTTCCAGCCCAGGACCCACCGTTTTCTCGACGACTCCCCGTCGATCTTGGCGGTGGAGTCTTCGTCGCTGGAGACCACAGGGACACCGCTTCTATCCAAGGTGCAATGGTCAGTGGTCGGCGTGTAGCAGAATCAGTCAAGACACACCTAGGAGGGCTCACGTGACACGACGCATCTTGGCGACCAGCGGCGGGTTCTTGCCCACTAATCGCTGGGGCGTGATGGTCCCTGGACGAACAATTCTGGAGGGGCTGCGACTGACCGGCAAGGAGCGGCCACGCGTCTGTCTCGTTCTCACCGCAAGTGGTGACTCGGACTCATACCTGTCGCGCATGTACTCAGCGCTTTCCGGCATTGCCGAAGTTGATCATCTCGCTCTATTCACCATGCCGAACCGAGAGCCTGATGAAATCCTCGGCCGCAGTGACTTGATCTGGGTCGGCGGGGGCAGTGTTGCCAACCTGCTTGCGCTGTGGAGCCTGCATGGCGTTGATGACGCTATGCGTAATGCATGGGATAGCGGCACCGTTCTAGCGGGCGTGAGCGCCGGATCCATTTGCTGGCATGTCGGTGGCCCCACGGACTCGTTCGGACCCACGCTTGCGCCTGTGACGAATGCGCTGGGGCTCATTCCTTACGGCAACGGCGTCCACTACGACAGCGAGGTGCAGCGACGCCCGATGGTGCACTCACTCGTGGCAGACGGCACTCTGCCCACGACCTTCGCAACTGACGACGGCATTGGCTTGCTATACGAAGGCACTGAACCCGTTGAAGTCATTGCCGACTCGCCGTCGTCTCAGTCTGCGGCCTACCGCATTGAACGTGTCAGCGGCGAGACACTCGAGACACGTCTTGAGATCGGACGCTTGTAGGTGCGCGTTGTCCGGTGGGACCTAGGGGTCAACCAGATCGAATACGCCGCGGCCTGGGAAGCACAGCGTGAGCTGCACAACGATGTTGTCTGCAAGCGAGTAGAAGACACTGTTCTGCTCCTCGAGCACCAAGCCGTCTATACCGCTGGTCGACGCACCGAGGTAGGCGATCGACCGATTGATGGCACGCCCGTCATCGACGTTGACCGCGGCGGGCGCATCACATGGCACGGACCCGGACAACTCGTCGGCTACCCCATCGTGCATCTTCGTGAGCCTCTTGCTGTCGTGGACTACGTACGCCAACTCGAAGCCCTCTTGATCGGCGTCTGCACCGATCTGGGACTTCCCACCACACGCATTAGTGGGCGGAGCGGGGTGTGGATAGCCGCTGATGAAAAGGGCCCAGATCGCAAGGTGGCTGCAATCGGCGTACGCGTCGCAAAAGGCGTCACGATGCACGGGTTCGCACTGAACTGCGATTGCGATTTGGCCGAGTTTGGTCGCATTGTGCCGTGCGGTATCCAAGACGCCACGGTCACCAGCCTGAGTGCCGAACTCGGGTGCCCGATCTCGATTCACGCGGCAGCGGATGTGGTGGAAGAACACCTCCAGCGCTGGCAGCCGTTGCCAGAGTCCGTAAGGTTGAGCCCGTGACCTCAGAGGGCAGCGGCCAGCGTAAATTGCTTCGCATTGAGGCGCGCAACGCTCAGACTCCGATTGAGCGCAAGCCCGAGTGGATAAAGACGCGTGCCCGGACCGGACCAGAGTTCTTGTCACTGCAAGCTTTGGTGAAGCGCGAAGGGCTGCACACTGTCTGTCAAGAAGCGGGTTGCCCAAACATCTACGAATGTTGGGAGGACCGTGAGGCAACGTTCCTCATTGGCGGCGAACAATGCACCCGGCGATGCGACTTCTGCCAAATCGACACCGGGAAACCAGCCCCCCTCGATCGCGATGAACCGCGACGCGTTGCCGAATCGGTTCGCACCATGCAACTGCGTTATGCGACTGTCACTGGTGTAGCGCGTGATGATCTCGAAGACGAAGGCGCTTGGCTGTATGCCGAGACGATCAGAGCAATACACGAACTCAATCCAGACACCGGCGTTGAGATTCTCATTCCTGACTTCAGCGGCAACCCCACCTTGCTCACAGAGGTATTCGAAGCGGGGCCACAGGTGCTCGCCCACAATCTTGAGACCGTTCCGCGGCTCTTCCGCACTGTGCGGCCAGCCTTCGAATACGAGCGCTCGCTCGACGTCATCACTCAAGCTCGCGCCTTCGGACTTGTCACGAAGTCAAATCTGATCCTGGGCATGGGCGAAGAACCCGATGAGGTGAGCCAAGCTCTCCAGGACTTGCATGACGCTGGTTGCGACTTGGTGACGATCACTCAGTACCTTCGCCCCTCGTCGCGCCATCACCCCGTCGCCCGGTGGGTACACCCCGACGAGTTCGTGGCTCTCGAGCAGACCGCCCGTGAAATTGGCTTGCTTGGGGTGCTCAGCGGCCCCCTCGTTCGCTCGTCGTATCGAGCCGGACGGCTGTACGCGGAGGCCATCGCTGCGCGCACCGGCCTTGGCGCGTAGGCTTACCTTTCATGGCGCGCTTCTCCGGTCTCAAGTCTCGGTTCTCCACCATCAAGGAGAACTTCCGCATGGCCAAGGCCGGTCGGCCCACTCTCCCTTGGGAGATGCTCGGCATCTTCCTCGGCGTCGGAGTCGTCATTGCCGCCCCGCTGTCGTTCTTCATGAACTGGCCCACCGGTGTCATCATCGGTGTACCTGCAGGTGCGATCGCCGCGCTGTTTTGGTTCAGCCGGGTGGCCATGCGTTCGGCCTATAAGTCCATTGAGGGACAACCGGGAGCCGCCGCGGCTGTCATCGAGAGCATGCGCGGCAACTGGACGGTCACACCTGCGGTCGCGGTCACCCGTAATCAAGATCTCGTCAGCCGAGTCGTGGGCCGCTGCGGGATCATTCTCGTCGGCGAGGGCGCCCCTAGTCGAGTTGTTCCGCTTCTGGCCACTGAGCGCAAGAAGACTGCACGTTGGCTGCCCGAAATCCCGATCTACGAAATGCAAGTGGGCACAGAAGAGGGTCAGATTCGCATTTCCCGTCTACAGAAGGAAATGGGCAAGCTACCGAAGAATCTTCGCCCCGCGGAGTCCAATGACATCCGCCGCCGGCTAGAAGCCCTCTCACAACGCCAGAGTGCAATCCCGCTGCCGAAGGGTCCGCTGCCTCGTCAGTCACGCGCTTCGCGCGGCTAGCTTTTCCTTCGTGGCATTCGAATCGTTCGCGAGTCGACAGCCTTGTCGTGGAGCCCTCTGCCATCAGAGTCCATGATCACCGCGGGGATCACCAAAAACAGCAGCAGTGTCCGTCCTAGGACCCGCAGGGGCCATATTCGAGAGCCATCGGTCCGGACAACGCGCACTCCCAGCACAACTTGTCCAAATGACCCGCCCATCAAGCTAGTCAGCACAGCGATCTCCACCACAAAAACGATGCCCGTGATCAGCGCCGATGTCGGCGTGCCGTAGGGATAGGTGCGCCCAAACAACACCTGCACCACCAATAGCGATGCGCCCCAATCGATGCAAATTGCACCAAGTCGGCGACCTAACCCGGCCTTCAACAGTTCCACAGGGTCACCGTATCTCCCAGCGAAACACCGGCGAAACAATGCCCACACCAGTTGGAAATCCCGGGAGCCTATCCTTGGGTACTGGATGGGTACGTGGTTGACTGCGCCTCGTGGCACGGACCGATCCGTTCATGAGGCAAATACGAGGCACCGGATGTCGGAGGATCAATGTTCAGCACCGCAGATGAAATGTTGAAGTACATCAAGGACAACGACATCGAATTTATCGATGTCCGCTTCATCGACCTTCCTGGCGTGATGCAGCACTTCAACATGCCCGCGAGCCACTTCACCGCCGACACGATCGAGGAAGGCCTGATGTTCGACGGATCTTCGATCCGCGGCTTCCAGGCGATCCACGAATCAGACATGAAGCTCATGCCTGACCCCACATCGGCGTTCCTCGATCCCTTCCGCGACGCGAAGACGATCGTCGTTAACCACTCGATCCTTGATCCGTACACCAACGAGCCTTACAGTCGCGATCCACGCGGCATTGCCGCAAAGGCTGAGGCTTACCTCACCTCGACCGGCATCGCAGACACGGTGTATTTCGGTGCCGAAGCCGAGTTCTATATCTTCGACGATGTTCGCTTCGAGACGAAGATCAACGCTAGTTACTACTACATCGACTCCATCGAAGGTGCGTGGAATACCGGTCGCGTGGAAGAGGGCGGCAATCGCGGCTACAAGACGCGGGTCAAGGGCGGCTACTTCCCAGTTCCACCCGTCGATCACTACGCCGATTTGCGCGACAAGATGTGTAGCACGCTCGCCGAGGCGGGTCTCCATGTAGAGCGCTCCCACCACGAGGTCGGCACAGCTGGTCAGTGCGAGATCAACTACCGCTTCAACACGCTCAAAAAGGCCGCCGACGAGATCATGCTGTTCAAGTACGTCATCAAGAACGTGGCCTGGCAGGCGGGCAAGACCGTGACGTTCATGCCCAAGCCACTCTTTGGCGATAACGGATCTGGAATGCACTGCCATCAGTCGCTGTGGAAGAACGGCGAGCCGCTGTTCTACGACGAGCGCGGCTACGGCGGTCTGTCCGATACCGCACGCTGGTACATCGGTGGCCTTCTCAAGCATGCGCCCTCGTTGCTGGCCTTCACCAACCCGACGGTCAATTCCTACCACCGTCTCGTCCCCGGCTACGAAGCTCCGGTAAACCTCGTGTACTCGGCGCGAAATCGCTCCGCATGTATCCGTATTCCCGTCACCGGCACATCTCCCAAGGCCAAGCGCATTGAGTTCCGCGTGCCGGATCCGTCAAGCAACCCCTACCTTGCCTTTGCTGCCATGTTGATGGCCGGCATCGATGGCATCCGCAATAAGATCGAGCCTCCCGCTCCGGTCGACAAGGATCTCTACGACTTGCCACCGGACGAGCTTGCCTCGATCCAGCAGGTGCCCGGTTCGCTTCCTGAGGTGCTTGCCGCTCTTGAGGCCGACCATGATTACCTCACCGCCGGCGGAGTATTCCCCGAGGATCTCATCGAGACCTGGGTGGATTACAAGCGCGTCAACGAGGTGGATCCAATCCGCTTCCGTCCGCACCCGCACGAGTTCGAGATGTACTACGACATTTAATCTGTGTGGACATGGAGGAGTAGTGTTCCTCCATGTCCACCCGTGTGATTGTCCATGTCGGCCCCCGAAAAACAGGAACTACCTACCTGCAAAGGGTCCTGCAAAAGGTTGCCGCCGAACCCGGAATTAATGGGGTGCTCTATCCCCTCGCTTACCGTAACCACAATCACCACAATCACGCCCACGCTGCGTTCGCCATCGAAAACCTTGCTGACCAAGGTGCCGACATCGTGTGGGACGAATTCGGCACCGACGAGGACACGCATCCGGCTCTGATTCGAGCCGTTAATCGCCACGAAGGCGTCAGCATCGTGTCCTCCGAGGCACTCGGCGGTTTCCGCCCAGAGGCTGTCGAAATGTTCCTCGAGGGAATCACTGGCGAGATCCAGGTCATCGTCACAGCACGAGACATTGGCCGGATTTTCCCCTCATCGTGGCAGCAACACTTGCGCAACACCCACGCCCCTGACTACGCCGCTTTCCTGGAGCGACGTGCTGTCGAACGTGAATTGGGCCCCGATCAGTGGAACGCGCGCAGGACGCTTCGTTTCTGGCGTTCATATTCCTACGGCAACCTCGTGCGTCGCTGGGAGCAGTTCGTGGGCGTGGGAAGCGTCTCGGTCATCACTGTGCCACCGGTGGGCGGCACCGGAGATTCGCTATGGGAACGATTCCGAACGGCGTGTGACCTCCGCGACGAGTTGCCGGTCGTTGCACCCCCAATTGCGCCGCTCGCTGCGAACACTGGTTCCACTGAGGCCGAAGCGACCTTCCTGCTCGCTTTCAATAATCTCGCTCGCGAACTCGATTTCTCCAGGCGCGACGTGAAGCGCATGATCCGGAGGCTCTTGGATACCGGAATCCTTAATCGAGTGGATCGCGGGCGGCCACTTCTTCTGCCCAGCGCCGATCTCGAGCGAGTCCAACGGTGGGCGCGCGAAGATATTGCCGATCTGGCTCAGACCGGAGCGCCGATTTTCGGCAATCTAGATGAACTGATTGTTCACGAAGACGAGGCCACTGAAACTCCCCTAGACCCCGATGAGGTTGCTGCCGTCGGCGCACATATCGCCATGAAATTGCTCCAGGGAAATATCGGCCGAGCACCTCGTGGCAATCGAGCCTCGAAATCCGTAAAAGGATAGCTACGCCCGCTGCAGGGCAATGGCGACCGTTTCGCCAGGGGGCACCGCGTTCCACACCACATACAGCGCTGAGCCGTCAATCGACACACTCACTCCACAACCAGAGCACGGAATCGGCATCGACGGCATGGTGATGTCACCTGAAGCACCCATTGTGGAACTGAAACGACTTAGCCATCCCGACTCGCAGAGCCGTATCGCGTCATCTGTGAAGGAATCAGGTAGGTATGTCGCTAACGATGCATCCGCGAGGACGCCAGCAGTCGGCGACCCGCAAGCTCCACAGGCCAGGATGAGCTGAAGCGAGCGGCCCTGCTGCGCCTCCTTCTGATGAGCAATGGAACGTCCTCGGCGATCCGATAACCCCAGTTGAATACGCACCAGCAAAGCCGCCACATCCAAGACGACCCACTCTTCAGACGCCATAGAACACGCGATCCATCACTACCCGGGCTCGACGAGTCACGCGACGGTAGTCCTCCACGAGTGCCCCACGTTCGCTGGGCAGATAGCCCAGAAGGTGCGCGACGCCGCCAAGGTCGCGGCCAGCAGTGGGTACGACGTCATTGGAGATTCCGCGTGCGAGAGTGACGGCGTCGCGAACACGCGTTGCCAAAATCCAGGCACTGGATAATGCGGCCGCGTCAGTTTCGCCCAATACTCCTCCAGACACACACCCGTGCAAAGCCTCCAGTGTGTTCGTCGTTCGAAGCTCAGCGATCTTGTGCGCGTGCTGCATTTGAAGCAACTGCGCGGTCCACTCGACGTCCGAGAGGCCCCCGCGGCCGAGTTTGGTGTGCAAAGTGGGATCTGCCCCACGCGGCAGCCGTTCAGCTTCCATTCGCGCCTTTAGTCGTCGAATCTCTCGAATGGCCTCATCCGTAAGCCCATCGGCAGGCCAACGCAATGTGTCCACCATGGCGATGAAGTTCGCACCAAGATCTAGGTCGCCACCGACCACTCGGGCCCGCACCAAGGCTTGTGACTCCCACGGTGCAGACCAGCGCTCGTAATACGCCGCATACGAGGCGAGAGTCCTCACCAACGGGCCACTTTTGCCCTCTGGTCGCAGATCCGCGTCGAATTCCAGAGCTGGTTCGGTTGATGGTTCCGTCAGGACCCTGCGAAGCTCACCCACGACCTGCATAGCAATATCTGTCGCTTCTTTGTCACCGATCCCAGGAAGTGGATCATGCACAAACATGACGTCAGCATCGCTGCCGAAGGAGAGTTCGGCGCCCCCCAGCCGGCCCATACCAATGATGGCGATGCGGGTAGGCAATGCACGACCCAGCTCCTCTTCAGCAGCGCGTATTGCGGCATCAAGAGTGGCTGCAATCGACGCATCTGCGATATCGCTGAGTCCGCGCCCAATCGCCTCCACATCTGTGAGCCCGAGAACCGACCCGGCTGCAATTCGGAACATCTCCCGCCGTCGCACGCCACGCACCGCCGCCGCTGCTCCTCGCAAATTCTCTGCTCGTCCAGCAGCCGCTTCACACTCGGTGCGTACCTGCCAAGCTGATCGCGGCTGCAGCTCCTTCTCATCAGCCAGCAGCGACACGGCCTCAGGTGCACTGAGCAGAAGATTCGTTGCGAACGCGCTCGAGGACAGAAGTCTCGCCATTCGTTCTGCGGTGGAAGACTCATCTCGCAGTAGACGTAGGTACCACGGTGTCGACCCCAGCGCGTCACTCACTCTGCGGAATGCCAGCAGACCTGCGTCCGGATCGGGAGCATCGGCGAACCAGCCGAGCAACACCGGGAGCAATGTTCTTTGGATGGCCGCTCGCCTACTCACGCCGCTAGTGAGAGCCTCTAGTTGCTGCATTGCCCCAGCAGGATCTAGGTAGCCCAGCGCTTGCAGGCGATCCCTAGCCGCCGCGGGAGTAAGCCTCGCCTCCCCCGGACCCAAACGCGCGACCGCGTTAAGGAGCGGGCGATAGAAGAGTTTCTCGTGGATTCGGCGAACTTCACGCGAATGTCGGCGCCACTCTTTGGTCAATTCAGCAACCGGGTCAGAACGAAATCCCATGGACCGACCGATCCGGCGCAAGTCCGACTCTGTTTCGGGCACCACATGAGTTCGCTTCAACCCATAAATCTGAATCCGATGTTCCAACGTTCGCAAGAATCTGTAGGCAGCGCCAAGAGTCGATGCGTCTTCGAGCCCTACATATCCCCACGTCGCCAACGCCTCAAGCGCTACTAGCGTCGTGGGGCTACGGAGCATCACGTCACTGCGTCCATGGACTAGTTGAAGCAGCTGCACCGAAAATTCCACATCACGCAATCCGCCTGGACCCAGCTTTAACTGACGTTCGGCATGTTGCGCAGGGATGTTCGACTCAACCCGGCGGCGCATAGCTTGTACGTCATTGACGAAACCCTCACGCTGCGCAGCGAGCCAGACCATGGGCGAGATCGCCTCAAGGTACGCATCGCCCAGGTCGCCATCACCCGCACTGACCCGTGCCTTCAACAGAGCCTGAAACTCCCACGTCTTTGCCCAGCGATCGTAATAGTCAACATGGGACCCAAGAGTGCGCACGAGAACCCCTTGCTTCCCCTCGGGACGAAGCGCCGGATCTACTTCCCAAAGAGAGCCCTCTACCGTGGCCGCATTGCAGGCCCGCATGAGTCCGGTGGCGAGGCGCGTTGCGGTCTTGATGGCACCCGATTCATCGCCACCTGGGAGTGGTTCGGCCACAAAGATCACATCAACATCGCTCACGTAGTTCAATTCGCGTCCACCGCACTTACCCATGCCAATTACGGTGAAGCGGCAGGGCTCTGCATCAGGCGCCAAGGTACTCCGGGCAATCGCGAGGCCAGCGGCCAATGCGGCATCGGCAAGATCGGCGAGTTCCCCAGCGACCTCATCCAGCGATGCGCCCAAGGCAACATCGCGAGTGGCCGTACCTAGCAAACACTCGCGATAGGCAATCCGCAATGCAAGAAGAGCCGCCTCTTCCGACAGGGCCGCCCGCGGCTCAGCGCTCTCGGGATCGGCCCCCACTGCTCGGAGTAGATCCGCACGCAGGTCCAGTGCATCCGGCCGAGTGAGCTCAGCGTGAGCAATTGCGGTCCACTGACGTGGATGGCGAAGGAGATGGTCAGCGAGTGCCTCTGAGACACCAAGAACGGCGACGAGACGCGACCCTACTTCGGGATCAGAGCGCAACTCTTCGGCGATTGCTCCGCCGAAAGCTGTGTCCAAGAGCTGGGCAAGCCGTGACACAGCAAGATCGGGGTCCGCAGCCTGTGCACACACATCCCAACCCGCGTCGGGCAGAGGGCAGATCGATTCGAGATGAGCGACATGCTGCACTGCAACTTGGGGGTGCGCACATCCCCACCGAACAACGCGAGCCTCATCGCTGGCTGTGCGCTGTTGGTCGCTCACAGGATAGGAAGGTACCGGTCTAGCTCCCACCCAGTCACGTGGCGCCGGTAGTCGTCCCACTCTGCCTGCTTATTACGGAGGAAGAAATCGAAGACATGCTCGCCAAGAGTCTCCGCCACCAATTCAGAGCGCTCCATCTCAGTGATGGCCTGATCGAGGCTAGTGGGCAGCGGGCGCATGCCCAAAGCGCGCCGTTCGGCTGAGGTAAGCGCCCATACGTCATCCTCGGCACCGGGTGGCAATTCATAGCCCTGCTCGATGCCCTTGAGCCCAGCGGCAAGCATCACGGACAAGGCCAAGTATGGGTTGCAGGCGGTGTCAAGAGAGCGAACCTCAACGCGCGTGGAATTGCCCTTCGAGGGCTTATACATCGGGACGCGAACCATCGCCGACCTGTTGTTATGTCCCCAACAGGCCCATGCCGGTGCCTCACCGCCCGCAGCGAGGCGCTTATAGGAGTTGACCCACTGATTGGTCACGGCCGTGAACTCGGGCGCGTGCGTGAGAAGGCCCGCGATGAAGGATCGGGCGATCGATGAGAGCTGGTAAGGCGCGCCAGCCTCATAAAACGCATTGCGATCACCTTCGAAGAGCGAAAGATGGGTGTGCATTCCGGATCCGGGCGCATCATTGAGCGGCTTAGGCATGAAGGATGCGTAGAGCCCCTGCTCAAGGGCTACCTCCTTGATCACCAAACGGAATGTCATGAGATTGTCCGCAGTGCTCAGCGCATCCGCATAACGAAGGTCGATCTCTTGCTGACCCGGCCCACCCTCGTGGTGACTGAACTCCACCGAGATACCCATGGCCTCCAACAGCGTGATCGCCTGTCGACGGAAGTCCGCACCGACCCGCTGGGGCGAGTTGTCAAAGTAGCCATAGTGATCAATCGGCTGAGGTGGGCCATCTCCCGGGGAGTTCGAAAACAGATAGAACTCGACCTCAGGATGGGTATAAAACGAGAACCCTAGATCCGCTGCGCGCGACAGCGTGCGCTTAAGCACATAGCGAGAATCTGCGTAGGAGGGCGTTCCGTCCGGCATCAGGATGTCGCAGAACATGCGAGCCACGCCCGGGCCTTCCGACCGCCAGGGAAGCACCGAGAACGTCGACGCATCGGGACGGGCGAGCATGTCGGATTCGTGCACACGAGCGAATCCCTCGATGGCTGATCCATCAAACCCAAGACCCTCGCTGAAGGCCGCCTCCAGTTCGGCTGGCGCCACTGCGACTGACTTCAATGTCCCCAACACATCGGTGAACCAAAGCCGTACGAAGCGAATGTCACGCTCTTCAATGGTGCGGAGGACGAAGTCTGTCTGCTTATCCATAGGACAAGTGTGCCCCCTGTCGTGTTTCCGGCGCATTACATGGGCCAATTTCCATGATTTAAGGGGCGGCCTTAGCCTTCGTACATGCGTATCGCTCTGGCCCAGGTCAATCCGACCGTTGGGGATCTCGCCGGCAATGCGGACCTCGTCGCACGGATCGCGAGGTCTACTGACGCAGATCTGATCATCTTCCCTGAAATGGTCTTAACTGGTTACCCCATAGAGGATCTAGCCCTGCGGCCCTCGTTTCAAGCCGCCTCGAAGTCGGCTCTACACGAACTCGCGGCACACCTCCACGATGTCAGCGCACATTTGGTCATTGGTTATCTCGACAGCACGGAGACCTCCTCACCCGGTCGGCCACGTGGCGGCCCAGTCAATGCTGCCGCCGTCATCCATCGGGGTCACGTCATCGCCACATACTTCAAGCATCACTTGCCCAACTACGGCGTCTTCGACGAATTCCGCTATTTCATTCCGGGAGACACCCCGACATTTATCGACATGGGAGACTCACGTGTGGCCATCGCCATATGCGAGGACCTATGGCAGGACGGTGGGCCAGTGCGATGGGCTCGTGAATCCCAGGCCAACTTGCTTGTTGTTATTAATGGGTCTCCTTACGAACGCGATAAGGATGACGAACGCCTAGAACTGTGTCAACGACGAGCGAAAGAGGCCCAGTGCGCTCTTGCCTACGTCAACATGGTCGGCGGTCAGGACGAACTCGTGTTTGACGGTGATTCGATCGTGGTTGATTCGAACGGCGAGGTCCTCGGCCGTGCGCCCCAATTTGACGAGTTCGTACTGCACGTAGATCTAGGATCGGGACTTGGCCAAGTGGCCCCCCGGCTTTCCGAGACCGCGGAGGTGTACTCCGCGCTCGTTACTGGACTGGGCGACTACGTACGCAAGAACGGATTCCGGTCAGTTGTGCTGGGGCTTTCCGGCGGCATTGACTCTGCGCTTGTCGCGGCTATCGCCTGCGACGCTATTGGCAGCGAGAATGTGTATGGCGTCTCGATGCCAAGCGTCTACTCTTCCCGGCATTCTCGTGACGATGCAGCGGAGCTAGCTGCCCGAACCGGCCTGCATTATCGAACTGTCGCTATCGCGGACATGATGGCGGCGTACTCCACCAATCTCGACCTCACTGGTCTGGCCGAAGAGAATCTGCAAGCACGTGTGCGCGGTGCCACATTGATGGCAATCTCGAACTCTGAGGGTCATCTCGTCCTAGCAACAGGGAACAAGAGCGAGGTCTCCGTCGGCTACTCCACGATCTACGGCGATGCCGTCGGCGGTTTCGCTCCCATCAAGGACGTTGCCAAGACGCTCGTATGGGAGCTCGCTCGTTGGCGCAACGCACAACCTGGTCCCCCACCGATCCCGGAGAGCAGTATTACCAAACCACCCAGCGCAGAGTTGCGGCCTGACCAGCTCGATTCCGACTCATTGCCTGACTACGCGATTCTGGACGCGATCCTCGACGGCTACGTGGAACAGGACGCGAGCGTTGGAGAGCTCATCGCCATGGGGTTTGATCCAGAGACTGTGGTGCGAGTCGTGGGACTCACTGATGCGGCAGAGTACAAGCGGCGTCAGTATCCCCCGGGAACCAAAATTTCTAGGCGAGCCTTCGGCAGGGACCGTCGGCTACCCATCACCAACCGCTGGCGAGATCCACGCCAATAGCTATTGGGCTGCCCTGCTGGCTCTAGGGGCAATCACGTGGCAGACTTCTCTTGTCCGGGGACTCGTCCGAGCCTCGAGATGGGAGCAGTGCCATGTCGAACTCTGCACAAGAGGCCCTCTACGGAGGCACCTCATCGAAGCGCGTCACAGTCCGCGACCTCATCGCAGCGAAAGTCCGCGGCGAAAAGTGGCCCATGCTCACCGCCTACGACGCCATGACTGCTCGGATTTTTGATGATGCTGGGTTCCCCGTCCTGTTGGTGGGCGACTCCGCCGCCATGGTGGTCTACGGCTACGACTCCACCGTCCCCATCACTGTCGACGAACTCATGCCGCTAGTCCGTGCAGTTGTCCGCGGATCGTCCCGCGCTCTCGTCGTCGCCGATCTGCCTTTTGGTTCATACCAATCCTCTCCAGCTCAGGCACTCGACACGGCGGCTCGATTCATGAAAGAGGCGGGTGCTCACGCCATCAAGTTAGAAGGTGGACGCCGCGTCCTAGCTCAGGTTGAGCTGCTCGTCGAGTCCGGAATTCCCGTTATCGGCCACCTTGGTCTCACCCCGCAGTCAGTCAATGTGTTGGGCGGCTACCGGGTCCAAGGCCGCGGTGAGTCAGGCGAACAAGTGATGTACGACGCCAAGGCGCTGGAGGCAGCGGGCGCGAGTGCGGTAGTTCTCGAAGTTGTTCCCGCAGATTTGGCCGCTCGAGTTACAGCTTCCTTGTCTATCCCGACCATCGGGATCGGGGCCGGGGCAAGCACCGATGCTCAGGTATTGGTCTGGCAGGACCTCGTGGGACTGTCCGCTGGACCGCTCCCGAAATTCGTCAAGCCATACGCCGACCTTCGCGGTGTTCTTACCGCAGCGGTCACCGGGTGGGCCGCAGACGTAACCTCAGGGGCTTACCCCGACGAGGCACACGCCTACGCTTGAGGGTTACACGTCGGTGACGCGGAGTCCTGCGTGCGCCTTGTAGCGACGATTCACGGAAATCAAATTTGCCGTGAGGGCTTCTACTTGCCCCGCGTTGCGCAACTTGCCGGCATAAATCCCCCGCATCCCAGGGATTCGCGAGGCGAGTGCTTGGACCGTGTCAGTGGCCGATCGGTCATCACCCACGACCATGATGTCGGTGTCGATCGTCTCCTGGGTGAGGTCGAGAAGTGTGACTGCTGAGACGTGGTGGAACGCTCCGACAACCGAACTTTCCGGTAGAAGTGCGGCTGCCTGCTGGGCCGCAGATCCGTCGGCGACTGACAGGGCGAATGCTCCACCAGCGTCGAATCCCAGCGGGTTGACACAATCCACGACGATCTTGCCCACCAATTGTGTGCGAAGACCGGTCAGAATTTTCTCGTGTCCATCCCAGGGCACCGCGATGATGACGACGTCAGATTGGCTCGCGCAATCCTCATTGGAGAGCCCCGTTACTCCGTGACCCAGCTCATCAGCGGACTCACTCGCGCGACCGGCATCACGCGATCCGATTGATACGCGAATACCCGAAATCGCAAGCCGCAGAGCCAATCCCCTTCCTTGTTCACCTGTGCCACCAAGAACACCGACAACAACATCGGAGACATCGGGGAGT
>CAINMH010000046.1 GCA_903850745.1 uncultured bacterium | reverse complement strand
TGGATCCAAGGCAATCGTTGTTTTGGGGCTGTTTGTGATGGCTGCCGGGTTTGTGATTGCCGCGACAGTGAAAGAGGACACCCCATACTTCGGCGCCGTGGTGATCTCGATGGTGACCATCGCAGCAGGCTTGGGTCTCGCCACAAGTCCGGCGACCGAATCGATTATGGGGGCCTTGCCCGCTGAGCAGGCCGGTGTTGGCTCTGCGGTCAATGACACGACCCGCGAGTTGGGCGGCACATTGGGAGTCGCGGTCGTGGGCTCCGTTTTCTTGAGCGTGTATGGCGCAAAGGTCATTGATGGCTACCGAAGCCTGGGTCTGCCACCGCAGTATGAATCCATCGTCCGCGAATCTATGGGAGGGGGCATTGCGGTTGCAGAACAACTGCCTGCAGGCCCGGCCGCTCAACTCATGTCATTCGTGAAGAGCTCCTTCATTGATGGGTTGTCGCGTGGATCGTTGGTGTCGGCCATCGTCGTGGCGGTCGGCGCGATTGTTGCTTTGCGCTTCCTGCCCTCTCGTGCGCGCTAGGTGTGGGCACTGATCTAGAGCGTGTCCCGCCAGGCAGTCTGAGGATCAGGTGTGATTGGACCGCGGATCACCAGAGCGGCTCCACGTAAATGTAGTCGATGCAGTGGAGAATCCGCTCATGTCAACAACTGCGAGCTCTCCGGCCCATGAGCCAAAACCGCTCTACCTAAAGCTCGCCAAGCGCATGCTGATTGCCATCGTTGTGGTGGTCCTCGGGGTCGTGCCAGCCGTGATCTTGCTGGCCATTACCAAGGAACCCGCGGTGACGTGGGCGACCGGAGCGTTCATCGCGGGTGCCGTCGCGGTGATGTTCGGGGGCGTAGATGTCGGCATCAAGACGTCATTGGTCATGGGCCTGCTCGCTCCGGTGGCGATTGTGGCGGGTAGTTCCCCTGTCGCTGGTGCCGCTCTCCTTGCTGTGGTCTGCCTAATGGTGGGTCGGACGTCTCGATATGGCTTGCAACGCGCCACGATGCTCGTGCCTATCTTCATTGGCTGGATGGTCATCAGTCCACCGTTCTGGGGACCGCAAGAGACGATCGATCGACTCAACTCCACATATTTGTTATGGATGGCCGCAACGTTCTTCATTGGCGGCATATTCGCAGTGATCGTGGTGCACCTCGGGCTGCGTAAGGTGCACCTTCCTGCACCCACACCTCATCCGACGCGGGAGGTCGTCCCGTACACCGTGATCATCACAGTGCTCACTACGGCAGCGACGTACTGGTCGCTCGATCATCCGAAGCAATATGCCGGAGCCTGGTTGATCTCGACCATCATGGTGCTGACGCAGGTGGGCGATGTCGGCACCGTACGCAAGACCATCGGCCGAGTCGTGGGCACCGTGCTCGGCATGGTTGTTGTGTGGGTGATTGTGGTCGAGATCCAGTCTTTGACACTGGTCTATGTGATCGGCCTAGTGTTCTGCGTCGCGGCACTCACCGCAAAATTCAGCCCGCACTACTGGATCTACATGGCTTTGATAACTCCCACCATCGTGTGCTTTAGCGCCTTCTCCAGCGCCCAGGTCGCCAATCTTGGCGAACAACGGCTCGAGGACACGATTGTGGGCGCTGTGCTTGTGCTCATCGCCATGGGACTCGCTGTCGGCTATGCCCGGTTAGCCGGGCGGTTCGATCGGCACGTCGTCGCTTCATCTGTGCCGATATGACCTGCTTTGTCTAATCCGAGAGCGATAGTCTCTTCCTAGGAGAAGCAGACTCCACGCGAACGAGATGAGGTCACGATGTCGGCATTAGTGCGCTACGAGGTCGAAACTGGCGGCATCGCTCGGATCACACTCGACAGCCCCGACACTCGCAATGCACTAAGCGATGCCCTCCTCGACGAGACGATTGCCGCCTTTGAGAGGGCCCGTGATGACTCAGCGGTTCGTGTGGTCGTGCTCAGTTCGTCCCACGACCGGATCTTCTCTGCGGGTGGTGATCTCAAGGCGTTCTCCGATGATCGAGCTGCCGTAGAGAAATACGCCGGACTTGATCGGTTCCCGAGGCTCTTCACGCTCATCGGTGCCCTCGGCAAGCCGGTCATCTGTGCAGCCAACGGTGACGTGCTGGCAGGTGCTTTTGGAGTCGTACTCGCTTGCGATCTGGTGCTCGCCAAAGAATCCGTGCGATTTGGATGTCCGGAGATCAATGTGGGGGTGTTCCCGTTCATGATCTCTGCGCTGATCTATCGCTCCGTGCCGCGGCTTCGGGCCAACGAGATGATGATGATGGGCGAGCTCATGACGGCCAGCGAGGCCCATAGCCTCGGGTTCGTCAACAAGGTCATCCCGGATGCCGAGTTTGACGCTGAAGTGACCCGGTGGGCGCAGCGAATCGCCGAGAAGTCCCCGCTGCTCTTGCGCCTGGGCAAAAATGCGGTGGATGCGACGCGTGACATGACGTTGCCGCAGGCGCTCGATGCTTTGCAGGCCCAGTTGGCGCTGGCCTTCACGACCGAGGACATCCGTGAGGGCGTTGCGGCCTTCCGTGAGAAGCGCTCGCCCGAATGGCGCATGCGCTAAACCTCCGGCCACCGGGGGCGCCGCGAAAAACTGCAGGATTCTGCAGTTTTGCTGACTTTGGGCGGGAGAAGAGTCAAAATCCTCTGGTGACCGCATCGGCCCCTTCTCGGCGGCGACTTCTCGTCGTAGATGACGAGCCGATCATGGCGGCTCTTCTGGCAACGGCTCTGGAGTCTGGTGGATACGAGGTGCGTACGGCACCAGACGCACCCAAGGCTCGGGCAGACCTCGACCGATTTGATCCGGACATGGTGGTGCTGGACATTGCGCTGGGCCGCGGCCCAAGTGGAATTGATCTTGCGCACGTAGTGCATCGTCGCCATCCGGGGGTGGGCATCCTCTTGCTCACGAAGCATCCAGATTTGCGTACGGCTGGGTTTGCTCCAGAAGATTTACCACCGGGATGTGGCTTCCTTCGCAAGGAGTCAGTTACGGACACCGCCGAACTACTCGCTGCTGTCGAGGAAGTACTTTCTGATCAAGCGGCGCGAACCCTCGACTATCAATCTCCGTCTGGAAAACTTGCGGTTCTGTCGCCACGTCAACTTGAGGTGCTACGCATGGTCGCTCAGGGACTCACTAGCCCAGAGATTGCCCGCCGCCGCCACACCACGACAAGTGCGGTGGAGAAAATGCTGGGCAGTATTTATCAAGCGCTCTCCATTGAGCCGAGCTCTGCTGTGAGCCAACGGGCCGAGGCTATGCGCGTGTTTATCTCTGAAGCGGGCCTACCGGATCGCCAGTGACGATCGCTAGCGGCTCAGGTGTCGGCTCGGGATCAGCCCCTGCGCAGAGTAGGACACTCGCCGTACTCACGGGAATGACGACCAATGAGATGGTCGCGTGGCCGGTGATTGTCACAAACCTCGCATGGGCGATTTTCCGCCATTTCCTCGGCGGCACTTCAGATGTGGACGGAAATCCGGCCTTGAGGATTCTCATCGTGACTTTGTCTGTCGCGCTGGAGTTTGTTTTGCTTGCGGTGCTTCGGCGAATTCTTCTCCTACGACTGCACGGTGTGACGCGAATAGTTTGTGCATTCACTTCCTATGCCGTAGTAGGACTTGTACAAGGAGGCGCGCTGTACTTCGCGTTAACAAGGACAAATCTGCTTGATTCTGGTGCTGGAAATGCCGCATTCCGCACTCTGGCGGGGGTCGTCTCTGCAATTGCCGTCATTAGTACCACCACTCTCGCAATGACAACCATTCGTGAATATCGTCAGCGCATCGCGCGACTGACTAATGAACAAGACCGACTCCAAGTGCTTCTCGCTGAGTCCGAAGTCAATGTCCGCGAACAACATGCGAATACGGCTCAACGTATAGAAGCAATTATTGAAGATGAATTGATCGCATTACCTGTGTCGTCGGTCGATGAGACTCTGGCGGCAATGGAGAGCCTTATCTCAGAAACCGTAAGGCCGATCAGTCATCAGCTCGCTTTGGAAACGGTTGTTCCGGTAGTTGCCGCACAGTCGGCTGACGACGTTCACGTGTCGTGGCGAGAGACGATGCGAAGCGTTGCAGACGATGGCCGATTAATGCCTGTCCCGATCACCCTCGGAGTGATGTTCGTGGGGGTGCCTGCGCTCTTTGCTCTTTATTCACCGCTAAGAGCGCTTATCGCGATTCTCGTTGGCTCTGCCGCACTCCTAGGTTCGTTGTTTGTTGTTGAGCGAATCGTGGGGCCTGCCCTCAGGAAAATTGGTATTGCCCCCCGTGCTGTAGTCCTCACTTTGAGCTTTCTTGCGGCGACTGTGCCGACAGCGGTTCTGGTGCCAATCTGCGTGGGTCCAGGGCCCGATCAATTGTTCGTCCGCTCGATTCTTGTCGGTGCCCCAGCCCTGGGGTGGCTCGTGGTGATAGTGGCAAGTCTGCGCCGTCAGGTAATCCACATAGACGAGGTTCTGCAAAAATCTAACTCTTCGCTTCGCTGGGCCATCGCGCGTAACCACATGTTGCAGTGGCATCGACGTGGTCAGCTGGCCCGCGCCCTGCATGGTCCCGTGCAGTCTGCGGTGCACGTGGCAATCTCGCGGCTCAGGGGGAGCGTTCAAGACCAGACAGCGAGTTCTGAAAGCGTGATTGAGATGCGTAACTCATTGCGCGATTCCCTCGCGGGACTTCTGGATCAAGACGAAGAGGCGCCCGATTTGAAGACACAATATGCAGGTATCGGCGACACCTGGGCCGGAATCGTTGAAGTCTCTATTGACATTCCGGATGACCTGATGAGTGCCCTACAGGTGGATCTCGTGTTATCGGCCTTTGCTGGGGATCTTGCGCAGGAGGCAGTTTCCAACGCCGTCAGACACGGCGGTGCATCTTCGGTGTGGATCTCTATGGAACGGCCCGAAGATGATGTGGTGACCTTAACGGTGCGAGACAACGGCAAAGGAGTAATTGCAAATCCGGGGCGGGGTATGGGCAGCCAACAACTTGACGACTGCGCACTTGAGTGGTCGAGGGGACGGGACGAAGGATTCAGCTTTCTCCGTGTGCAATTGGCGATGGCCTCACCACACCAAAAATAGTTGTGGGGCCGGCCAACTGGCCGACCCCACACGAAGATTGTGAAGCGATTTAGGCGAGAGCTTTTGCTTTGAGCGCATCGAACTCGGACTGGTTGATTGTTCCCGCGTCGAGAAGCGACTTTGCGGTAGCGATCTGGTCCGCCGGTGTGGCTGTGCCTGCGGCCTGTTGGATATAGGCCTTCTGGGAAGCCTCAGCGGCCTTCACCTGAGCCTGACGACGCTCGGTCATGCTTCGACCACGAACGATCAGGTAGACGAGCAGGGTAATCGGTCCGGCAATGAGAATCGCAATGACCCACAGTGCCTTTGCCCAGCCCTTCAGCGTGTGATCGGAGAAAATGTCGAGCACGACCATGAAGAAGACCATGAAGTACATGATCATGAAGAACAGGACGAGCAGGGTCCACAAAATGTCTGCGAGATGCATGTAGGAACTTTCTGGTGAGGGGAAAGACGAACGATGCTCTCATCGTAGGCGTGCGCGCTCTCGACGGGCCAAGTTGGCGGGTAAACCCCGCCAAATGACGGGGTGAGCGTCGTGATGCTGGGTGCGGCAAGATGCCGTCATGAGCGAGATCGAGATCTCCGTACTGGACCCAGATTCCTGGGCTCGTGCCCGTGCGGTTCGTCTTGCCGCACTGACTTCAGACCCGGATGCATACGGGGCTCGAGCTGAGGGTGAGGCCAAACTCAACGAGAGTCAGTGGCGCAACCGCGTCGAAAGCGACTTATGGGTCGTGGCGAGCGTGAGTGGATTAGATGTGGCCGTTATGACGGTGGCCCCCACAGTGCCTGCCCTAGTCGAACCGAGTTGCCCGGTAGATCCGCTGACTTGTGCGTGGGCGTATGGCTGCTGGGTGGCGCCCGAAATGAGAGGGCGGCGAATCCCGGCAGCATTCGTTGAGTTTCTCGAGCACATGGCGCCCGACCGAGGGTGGAAGAATCTCGGGCTTGGGGTGTTTGTAGAGAACCTGAAGGCCAGAAGAGTCTACGAGCGCATCGGTTTTCACGTGTTGACTGGCCCGCTAGAAAGCTCGAGCCGGCCCGGTACCTTTTTTCAGCCGATGTTCCGGCCCGTGGCGGGCTAGTCTCAAGCTCGAGAGAAGGGATCGCGCATGCGTGTTCGACAACTACTTATTGGAATGGCGGCCACTGCGGTGGTCACTTCAGGCGTGACGTTCGCCGGAGTGCCTGCGGCGGTAGGCGTACCGACCTACACGATCACGATCAATGCTTCACGCGTGGGTGCGGGAGTTCTCGTCACCGGGGTGATCTCTGACTCGAGCAGTCGCGGTGCCCTGACTCCCATGGTCAAACTACCGGGCGCTGCGACATACACAGCAGGGGTTGCCCGCCCCTCACCCATTTGCGGAGACTTCACGTGGAATCGTCACATCCGTGCGGGCCGCACGATCAGTGTCTATTTTACTGACGGTGCAGTGGAGTCCAACGTCGTCAGAATTACACCTACCACCGTGGGTGTGGGCGTTCGATCACGCGATCGCTTGCCTCGCTGTTAGACGGAGGCGGGGGCGGTGGCCTGAGCCGGTTGTGGGCTGCGGCTGCGG
>CAINMH010000045.1 GCA_903850745.1 uncultured bacterium | reverse complement strand
TTCCGGAGTTCTGTGGGCAGCGGCCGGAGTGCTCGCACTCGGCATTGGGCAGGCGGCGGCTGGAGTCATCCGACATCGCTTTGCCGTGACTTTGTGGCTGTCGAGTGCCTCTCGTTGCCAACAGCTTGTCGCTCGTCACGTTGCGACGTTGGGCGCTGACATTCCGCGCCAGATAGCGACCGGAGAAGTCGTTGCGGTCAGTGCAAACGACGTCGAGCGGATTGCGCGTGTAATGGATGTGCTGCCTCGATTCATTGGCGCGTTAGTCGCCTTCTTCGGTGTATCGATCGTTCTCGTTTTCCTGTCGCCATTACTCGGAGTGATCGTGCTCGTGGGTATGCCGTTACTCATGGCAGTCATCACCCCCCTCGTGAAGCCCCTCGAGAACCGCGAGAGCACTCAGCGCGAGAAGTACGGCGAGGCGTCTGAAATGGCCGCTGACACCGTGTCTGGCCTGCGCGTGCTCCGCGGCATTGGCGGAGAACAGCACTTCATCCAGCGATTCCGTCAGCGATCGCAGAGTGTTCGGGCCTCCGCTGTCCGCACCGCACGGATCCGCGCCCTTCTTGATGCACTGCAGGTTGCGCTCCCCGGTCTCTTCGTGGTGATAGTGACATTTCTGGGTGCCCGACTGGCATTGGACGGACAGCTCAACGTGGGAGAACTAGTCGCGTTCTACGGCCTCACCGCATTTCTCGTAATGCCTCTGCAGACGGTCACGGAGATGGCAGACAAGTTCACCCGAGGGCGTGTGTCCGCACGTCGGGTAGTGAACCTGCTTTCTCTCCCAGCGCGACGCACGCAGGGTGGTGTGCTGGCTCATTCCGGTGATCTAGTCGATGAAGTCTCCGGGCTCAAGATCACCGCGGGGACGCTCTGCGCCGTGGTGTGCTCCGATCCGAACACCGCTGGGGAATTGGCGGATCGACTCGGTGGAATGGCCGCGCAGGGAAGTCGCGGAGTCAGCATCGCAGGGACACCAGTGGATGACTTATCAGCAGAGAGCATGCGCCAGGTCATCGTCGTCCAGGACAAAGACCCGACGATCTTGTCTGGCACGCTCGATGCACTTGTAGATGTCCCTCGTACGGGCTCAGTCGAGCGCAATGCCGCCATGCACGCCGCATCAGCAGAGGACATTCTGGAAGGAATCGACTGGGACGAGGAACTACCTGAGCGAGGTAGAAGCCTGTCCGGAGGCCAACGGCAGCGGC
The DNA here is from genome assembly GCA_903850745.1 of uncultured bacterium. Lineage (GTDB taxonomy): Bacteria > Actinomycetota > Actinomycetes > S36-B12 > S36-B12 > CAINMH01. The sequence continues at coordinate 5,193 of CAINMH010000045.1, read as the reverse complement.
TAGCCCTAGTCCGATCGCTTATCGCAGACCCTCCCATTCTCATTCTTGATGAGCCAACGAGCGCAGTTGACGCACATACCGAAGCACGCATCGCTAATCGCCTTCGCGAAGTCCGCCGTAGCAAGACCACCATCGTCTTTACGACTAGTCCATTGGTGCTCGACCAAATGGACGAAGTGCATTTCGCTCCCGATGGCGTGGTTCGTGCCAGTGCATCACACGCAGAATTGGTGCGGTCCAACTCCGACTACCGCTACGTAGTGACGAGGGAGGAGTAGATGGCCAAGCCCATTCTTCCCGTAGCCTCGCAAGCCAATGTGCGCCGGCATGTACGCATGCTGCTCAATAAACATCGCAAAACCTTCTTCTTACTCATCGGCCTGCAGGTGGTTGCCGCTGCGGCTGGGTTGGTAGGACCTCAGGTCCTTGCCAACTTCGTGAGCGATTTGAGCAACGGAAGCGCCACAATGGCGTTCCTCTTCTGGGCTAGCGGATTGTTTCTCGCCGCCGTAGTCGTACATACGGTGTTCACAGGTTTGGCCCGACTGCGAGGTGCGGTTTTGGGCGAATCGGTGCTCGCCGATCTCCGCGAGGATTTCGTAGAGACCTCGGTGTATCTGCCACCGGGGCTCGTCGAGCGTGCCGGAACAGGCGATCTCGTGACGCGGGCGACAACCGATGTCGATCGTCTCAACTGGGCTGTGCGTCATGCCGTACCCGAAATCGTGATCGCGATCGTCACGGCCACACTTGTCGCAATTGCGCTCATAGTGACCGCGCCAATTCTCGCGCTCGCTTGGCTGTGCGCCGTACCGCCGATCCTCATTGGAACGCGCTGGTACATGCGCCGGGCGCCCAAGGCTTATGCGGCCGAGATGGCCTCTTACACGGCAGTCAACACAATGGTCGCCGAAAGCGTCGATGCTGGCCGCACTATCGAGACCTACCGACTTGGGAAACGACGAGTTCAGGACACCGATGGCGCGATCAAGACATGGACTGGATGGGAGCGTCGCACGCTATTCCTGCGCTGCGTGTGGTTCCCCACCATCGAAGCGGGCTACGTAATTCCGCTGGTGTTGGTGACGACCTTCGGCGGACTGCTCTATATCAACGGCACACTGACTCTCGAACAATTCACCGCTTCGGTCATTTATACCCAAATGCTCATCGAGCCAGTTGATTTGATTCTCATGTGGTACGACGAGTTACAGATCGGTCAAGCCTCACTCGCACGACTCATTGGAGTTCATGACGTACCGCGCGATGACATCGAGACAGAGACTCCCCCCGAGGGCCGTGATCTCAGGACGTCCAACCTGCGCTTCAGCTACCGCGACAACCACGATGTCTTGCATGGCATCAATCTGCAATTTCCACCCGGGCAGCGTGTCGCCATCGTTGGGCCGAGTGGAGCAGGAAAGTCGACGCTTGGTCGCCTTCTCGCTGGTGTGCATCCACCACGAACGGGAGACGTAACTGTAGGCGGAACATCCCTTGCTCACCTCTCCACAGAGTCGGTGCGCTCGCGTATTGCGTTGGTGACTCAAGAGCACCACGTTTTCACCGGGACATTGCGAGACAACCTTGCAATTGCCCATGCCGAGGCCACCGATGATGAGTACTTCGCTGCTCTCGATGCGGTCGACGCCGACTGGGCGCGATCAATGCCTTTAGGTCTCGATGAGCCCGTGGGATCCGGTGGCGCCAAATTGAGCCCCGCCCAAGCTCAGCAGGTCGCCTTAGCCCGCATCGTGCTTGCCGATCCGCACACACTCGTTCTTGACGAGGCGACGTCACTTCTGGATCCACGGTCTGCACGTCACCTTGAACGTTCCTTGGCAGCGGTGCTGACTGGGCGCACCGTCATTGCCATCGCCCACCGATTGCACACGGCGCACGACGCTGAACGCATCATCGTGATGGAAGAGGGTGTCGTCAGCGAAGACGGCAGTCACGATGAGTTGATCGCCGCTGGTGGGGCCTATGCGTCCCTGTGGAGTTCGTGGCGAAAGTCCTAATCGTGCGGAGATCTAAGAAAGCGAAAGAAACAACTTCTCGAGCCGCTCCATATCCATCGGAGGTTCCTCACCACGTTCTACGGCTACAGCGCACTGCGTCAGGCCATTTGCAACCACTTTGAATCCCACTTTGTCGAGCGCTCGTGAGGCTGCAGCGAGTTGAGTCACAATGTCCGCGCAATCACGGCCCTCTTCGATCATGCCGATGATTCCGGCGACCTGACCCTGAACGCGACTCAGCCGTGTCATTACGTCGCGGCGGCACGACTCCTCGATTTCCATCCTTACAGCATACCCGTACGGGTATGCGGAGACTTCACAATTACGCCTCGACGAGAATGTGGGACGCGTCCGCGATCGAGAACTCGGCATATTCGCCCATGCTCCCCGCGAGCACACCGCCCGGTGTGGTCTGCACTCTCACGGTGGCCCCTGGCACAACACCAGCCCGACGCAGCCGCACTAGTACAGCCTCATCGCTCTGCGCTGGTTCTCCGATGCGTCGCACGATCACGGCAATCGGCTCTATGCCAGCAACTCGGTCAAGAGTCTGAAGTCCCGCGAGTGACGCCAACTCCTGCACGTTGGCGGGATCAAGTTCGTCGAGGCCTGGGATCGGGTTGCCAAATGGTGACTGTGTGGGGTTGCCCAGAACTACGAGGAGGCGACGCTCGACGTCATCGGAGATCACGTGCTCCCAGCGACAGGCTTCGATGTGCACCTGCTCCCACGGCAGACCCACGATGCTGACCAGCAGGCATTCCGCCAGTCGGTGCTTGCGCATCACCCGCATCGCTTGCTGGCGCCCACGCTCAGTGAGTTCGAGGTGCCGATCGCCCTCCACGGTGATCAGCCCATCACGCTCCATCCGGCCCACTGTCTGAGAGACCGTAGGGCCGCTCTGGCTGAGTCGCTCGGCGATGCGGGCGCGCAGGGGCGTGATGCCCTCCTCCTCGAGCTCATAGACCGTTCGGAGGTACATCTCGGTGGTATCGATCAGGTCGCTCATGGGTCCTCGTCTGTCGCGTGTGGACATTCAACCGCACCGGAGGTGCCGGATTCGAGCGATCGGCCTAATGTTCACGAGTGCCCTCAATCATGTGGTTCCGTCGAGACCTCCGCCTGCACGACAACCCCGCCCTCGCAGGAGCTGCCGGTGGCGACGGGCATGTCGTGCCACTTTTTGTGATTGACCCTCGTGTGTGGGATCACGCCTCCGACATCCGCCGCACCTACTTGGTTCGTTCGTTGACGGCTCTCGATGAGTCTCTCAGTGGAAACCTCGTCGTGCGTCATGGTGACCCCCGAACCGTCGTGGCTGCGGTGGCATCTGAGTCCAGAGCCGATTCTGTCCATATCGCGACAGACTTTGGGCCGTACGGACCGAGCCGCGATGCGGCCGTCGAAGCGACGCTTGGGGTCCCACTCGTCCGAACCGGCTCCCCATACGCAGTCGCACCCGGGCGCGTAACCAAGGGTGATGGCACCGCATACCGGGTCTACACGCCGTTTTATCGGGCGTGGGTTCAGCATGGCTGGCGATCGCCCGCGAAGTCAGTGCCCACGGACTGGGTTTCCCTTCGATCCGAAGGAATACCCGCCGCGTCATGCCCTATCGACCTGCCAGCCGCCGGTGAAGCCGCCGCGCTGGCATGTTGGCAGGAGTTCCGCTCCGATGGGGTGCGCGACTACTCCGACCGACGAAACCGCCCTGATCTCGCGGGGACGAGCATGCTGGGGCATCACCTCAAGTGGGGCGAGATTCATCCACGCACCATCCTCGCCGATCTCGGCGACAGCGACGGCGAGGAAGTCTTTCGCAAGGAGATTGCGTGGCGGGAGTTTTATGCCGATGTGTGCCACCAGCGTCCTGACTCCATCCGCGTGTCGTTGGATCGTCGATACGACACAGATTTCCCTTGGGCGACCGGACCAGAAACCGACGCGCGATTCGAGGCATGGACGCAAGGGCTGACCGGCTTTCCCGTGGTCGATGCAGGCATGCGACAACTACGAGAGACCGGCTGGATGCACAACCGCGTACGCATGATCGTCGCAAGTTTTCTGGTGAAGGACCTTCACATACCTTGGCAACGAGGTGCCGCACACTTCATGTCACTCCTACGCGATGGCGATATCGCTAGCAATGCGCATGGCTGGCAATGGACCGCCGGTTGCGGCACAGATGCCTCGCCGTACTACCGCGTGTTCAATCCGGTGACCCAGGGCCTGAAATTCGATCCAGATGGGGACTACGTACGCACCTACATCCCAGAACTTCGCCATATAGCTGGCAAATCCGTCCACGAGCCATGGACGCTGCTGGATGGCTACGCACACGACTATCCAGAGCGAATTCTCGATCATGCGGCCGAACGGAACGAGGCATTGGCCCGATTCTCAGCCATGAAGGAAATGAACTAGCCACAGGTGGCAGACTCTCCGCGTGCCCACCATCGCTGTCCTGTCCCTCAAGGGTGGCGTGGGCAAGAGCACCGTCACGCTCGGGCTCGCGGGCGCAGCCTGGCATCGGGGCCTAAAGGTCCTTGTCATTGATGCTGACCCACAGGCCAACAGCACCTCCGCGCTCGACCCCGGCCCCTTCGCATTCACCCTCAATGATGTGCTGGCCGATGGCCGCCCGGGGATTGCAGCGGAGGCCGTCGTCCCATCTGGTTGGGGAAGTTCTGTGCATCTCATCGCCGCCGAACGAGCACTGTCACATCGCGAGATGAAGGGTGCAGCATCACCAACTGCACTACGAAACTCCCTCGATGGAGTGTCCCAGAGGTACGACCTTGTTCTCATCGACTGTCCACCAGCATTGGGTGAACTCACGCGCAACGCCCTCGCAGCGGCAGATGCAGCACTCGTTGTGACCGAGCCCGGGTTCTTTGCCGTGCAGGGAGCCGCGCAGGCCATCGACGCAATAGAAGTGGCCCGTCCGGCAATCAATCTTCGGCTGCGGCTGTCCGGCATCGTGGTCAATCGCGTACGCGCGTCACTCAATGAACACAAGTTTCGACTGGACGAACTCAAGTCCGTGTACGGAGATGCGCTACTTGAGCCCTATATCCCCGAGCGCAGCGCTGTTCAACAAGCTCAAGGTGCTGGGGTTCCTATCCAAGCGTGGCCATCGCCTGGCGCCCGCGAAATTGTGGATGCTTGTGAT
>CAINMH010000044.1 GCA_903850745.1 uncultured bacterium | reverse complement strand
GCGATACTAGGGCTCTCACTATCATTGCGCCATGACGATGGATGTCTCGATGAGATATTTTCCAGGAGACTCACCATTCTTCGCATTTAACTGGTTCATTACACAACTACAGGCTGGGGTGAGCGCATGAGCGAAACCATCCTGCGCATGTCTCTTGCTCACTCCTCAACCCTGGGTGTCGCAGCTAGGGCTGTCGCGGATACTGCCGAAGCTCTCGGTCTTGCTCCGGTCGAGCGCACGCAACTCGAGGCGCTCATGAGCGAGGCACTCACCGCAGTTATTGCAGACTCATTTGATGGTGCAACTTCAATCGATGTCGATGTAACTGTGACCCACGAGCCAGGTCGCATCGATATCTCCTTGCAACAGCACGGAGCGCCCTCAACATACGTCAGTGGTCAACTTCCTGAGCGCCTTGAAACGCTGCTCAGACTTGGCTACGCCGATTCGATGCAATTTGTCAGTGATGGTGTGCGCGGCAGCGAGCTCAAGGTCAGTCGATTGATCAGCACCCGTGCACTCATCGACGACGCAGACTTCGTCGCCTCAACCGAATCGATCGAACAGGTGGTCGACCTCGATTCCGTGGTGATCCGCGACCTCACCATCGATGACGCCATCGAGGTTGCACGGCTGTACTTTCGCACTTACGGCTACACAAAGATCGGCAGTAGTTGGATCTACGAGCCCGATGTCTTCCGACACAAACTTGAGTCCGGTCAACACCTCGGCACAATCGCGGTCACGCCAACCGGCCGGGTGGTAGGCCACGTCGGACTACTCAGGTCGGACGCGTCGCATCGCACCGCCTCGTGGGGACCGATGGCCGTTGACCCTGCTTTTCGCAAACGGGGACTTGCCGAACGGATGAACACGTCATTTTTCTTACGATTCCCATCACTTAAACTTCGCGGGCTTTACGCCGAGGCTGTTACCGCGCACCCTGCAAGCCAAAAGACCGCGCTCCAACAGGGTGCTCACGAGGTTGGATTGGTGCTGGGCCGCCAGCCTGCGGATCTCGACTTCATTGGGTTCGATGGGCCATCAGGGTTTCGTCGCGCAGTCATGGTTTTCTTCATACCCTTCTTCAAGCCGACAATAGAGCCGTCCTACATTCCACCGCTCTACCGCGAGATCTGCACGAGGATTTATACGAAGATCAATTTGCCGCGCAACATTATTAGCGAACCAACAGTTGCACGTTCCGATCTTCCCAGCCAGTCACAGTTCACAACCGAATTGCTTTCTGCAACCCAATACGCACAGATCAATGTTGTTAACTACGGTGCAGACTTCTACGAGGCACTGCAAGGGTTGATTGTCCGCTTCGAGCGGCAGCAGTTCGAAGTGATCACGCTGCACTTGCCGGTTGCCGACCCACTCACATCCCACTTCGGCTCAGGACTTGGTGAACTAGGTCTGTCTTTCAACGCGATATTTCCCGAGCAGGAGTGCGGTGACGTCATCGTATTTGGTATGACAATCACCGACCAGGATCCCGAAACGATCGCTGTGGCATCCGAATGGGGCCAGGAACTGCGGGACTACGTAGTCGGCGACCGCAACCGGGTGATCTCGGTCAAGCAATCACGTGCCCGATCACGCGCCTC
>CAINMH010000043.1 GCA_903850745.1 uncultured bacterium | reverse complement strand
GAACGCCAGCACACATCGAGTCAGCCCCGCGGCGGGCTCGATGACGTAGGGCACCCAGCGCTCATTAGCGTCCTGATCGAAGTAGGACAGATCAACGCCGCTCTTCTCGCCATGCGAAGTCAGGTCAAAGTCAGTGCGGTTAGCAATGCCCTCGAGTTCGGCCCACTCAGACCCAGCGAAGCGGAAGCGGTATTCGATGTCGACTGTGCGCTTGGAGTAGTGGCTGAGCTTCTCCTTGGGATGCTCGAAGAAGCGCATGTTGTCGGGGTTCATGCCGAGTTCGGTGTACCAATCCCAACGCGCCTTGAGCCAGTATTCGTGCCACTCCTCATCAGAACCCGGCTTAACGAAAAACTCCATCTCCATCTGCTCGAACTCACGGGTACGGAAGATGAAGTTGCCCGGCGTGATCTCGTTGCGGAAGCTCTTGCCGGTCTGGCCGATGCCAAACGGCGGCTTCTTGCGCGAGGAGTTGAGGACATTGAGGTAGTTAACGAAGATGCCTTGCGCAGTCTCAGGCCGCAGGTAATGCATCGACGATGCATCTTCAACCGGTCCGACGGTGGTCCTGAGCATGCCGTTGAAGTCGCGCGGCTCAGTGAAGTCACCAGTCGTTCCGCAGTTGGTGCAGACGATGACGGAAAGACCTTCAGCAGGCTTGCCGTGCTTTTCTTCGTAGGCATCGAGCAGCTGATCGGCACGCCAGCGCTTGTGGCACTTCTTGCACTCAGTCAGCGGGTCGGTGAATGTGGCGACATGGCCAGAGGCTTCCCAGACCTGCGGGGCCAAAATAATCGAGGAGTCCAGACCCACAACATCGTCGCGCCCGCGGACAACCGTCTGCCACCACTGGCGACGGATGTTTTCCTTGAGTTCGACGCCGAGGGGGCCGTAGTCCCATGCGGAGCGCGTGCCGCCGTAGATCTCCGAGGACGGAAAGACAAATCCACGTCGCTTGCAGAGATTGACGACAGAGTCCACGCGATCAGCAGCCATTAGGGGATTCTAGTCGGGGATGCGCTGGGGCTTCTCCACGAGTGCTCCCTCACGTTCTATGACGCCAGTAGCGTCCTGACGGTAAAGCACCTCGAATGCGGTCGTTTCATCAAAAGCCGTTGCGAGGAGCGGAACCGACTCCACTTTGACTTCGTACGACGACAACGCCTTGCGATATGACCTGACTGAGTCCCATTCGGTCACGATCACGAGGAGGTCGTAATCATCGGTCGATCGCGCGATCGTGGCATTGAGGCAGCCACGCTGCCGGGCCAAAACTGCGAGAGCCGCCTTAGCCTCATCAAGATCAACACGGTGGCGGGAGACCACGACCAGCCCGGGGGCAGGTGGGGCAACATCGGATGGGACCATTCGACAACGGTAGTGACGCGGAGGACAGATGGCGAAAGAGCCCAAGAAGAGTGGCAAGCCCCAAGCCGGCAAGCCCAGTGGTGTGCGCGGTCCCGGCCACATGCGCTCCGCACCCACGCGGGCACTCGAAACCCCCGGTGAGAGCAGTTTTCGGCGCAGGCTCAACAAGGGCAGCCTGCCGTTCATCTTTGTTCTCACGCGCTTTCCTCGCTGGCTGCTGATCATCAGCCTTGGCGCGATCCTGCTTCTCGGCCTCATTCAGACCGGCTCCTTGGCCTGGCTTGGCGCCCTTCTGCTGGGCCTGTTGGCGCTGTTCTTTGCGTGGCTCACCGCCCTGTCATGGCCACGCCTGGGGGGCAGTGGCAAGGTCATGCGGTCCCTCATCGTCGTGATCCTCGCCGGATTCGCGGTCTTCAAGGCCATGGGGCGCATGTAGCTAGATGCACTTGACAATCGTTTTCATCTAGCCCAGAATGCAGACATGCGTAAATTAACTCTCGCCCTAGTAGTTCTCGGACTCACCATGACCGCCTGCGCTTCCCAAGAAGCAGCACCTACCTCGGACAAGCTTCGGGTTGTGGCGGCCTTCTATCCCCTTCAGTACGCCGCCCAGCAGGTCCTCAGCGAAGCCACTGCGAGCGTGAGCGTGCTGACTCCCCCTGGTGCGGAGCCGCACGACATCGAATTGACCCCACAGCAGGCGGCAGAGGTAGCCGAGGCAGACCTCGTGCTCTATATCCCCGGCTTCCAGCCAGCACTCGACGCTGCGGTCGAGGGTCGAATGAATGCACTTGACGTCACCAGCAAGATCGCTGAACTGCCCGGTCCCGAAGGTGGAACAGATCCACACGTGTGGCTCAACCCACTCAATATGGCGGCCATTGGCGCCGCGATTGCCGATCGGCTGTCTTCGGCCCCCGAAATCACCTCCCGCCAGCAGGCCTTTAGCGCGGCGATGGATGCGCTCAATGCCGAATGGAAGACCGGCACGCAATCCTGTGAGCAGCAGACACTTGTTGTGTCGCATGACGCGTTCGCCTACTTGGCCGCGCAGTACGGATTCATTCAAGAGGGCATCGCTGGTCTCTCCCCCGATGCCGAACCATCGCCTGCTCGCATCGCAGAGATCGCCCGTCTCGTCACAGAGCGAGGAATCACCACGATCTACTACGAATCACTCGTCGACCCCAAGGTTGCCGAGACGATTGCTGCCGAAACGGGCGCGACAACGGCGCTACTGGATCCGATTGAAGGACTTGCCGAGGGTAGTTCCGGCGATTACGCCTCAATCATGCAGACGAACCTGCAGACAATTCGTGCTGGCCAAAGCTGCACGTGACGACGATCTTTTCGTTAACCGAGGGGTGCGTCGACTATGACGGCAACCACGCCTTGCACGACGTCGATCTCACGATTAACCGTGGCGAGTTTGTCGCCGTGCTGGGCGACAACGGTTCCGGCAAGACCACACTGATGCGTGCGTTACTCACCCTGACCCCACTTGATCATGGATACCTCACCATTGACTCTCTGCCAGAAGCTCGGTTCCGCGAGTGGAACGACATTGCGTATGTTCCACAACGCCTCCTCTCTGCCGGCGCCGTGCCCGTGTCCGTGGCAGAGGTAGTCGCCACTACGTCGATTTCGTCTCGGACCCGTTTCCAATGGTGGTCACGCTCTCGCAAAGCTGCCGTGCGTACGGCGCTTGAACAAGTCGGACTCTGGGAACGCAGAAACGATCGCCTTGACACGCTCTCTGGCGGGCAGCAGCGTCGAGTTTTGATCGCTTCAGCTCTCGCAAAGGGCGCAACCGTCTTCATCTTGGACGAGCCCACCGCAGGCGTCGATGCCGAAAATCAAGAATTGATCGCAGAGACGTTTCGGATGATTCGCGATCAAGGCGGCACCGTCATTCTCGTGACGCACGAACTCGGCACCTTCACAGATCTCGCGACACGTGTGGTCATCCTCGACCATGGTCGAGTCTCGTATGACGGCCCAGCGCCTGGCCCTAAGCGCGCACATGACCACGGCGTGCACCACAGCGAAGATCTACGACCCAGCGAGCCCCCCAGCACACTCTTCGGCACCGCAGGCGGTGACGTGTGATGAGTCTGTTCCAGTACGACTTCATGCAGCGGGCATTCGTTGCGGCTCTTATCGTCGGGATCATTTCTCCTCTCATTGGCGTGTTCTTGGTGCAGAGGAGACTTGCTCTGCTGGGCGACGGTATGGGCCATGTCGCTTTGACTGGCGTGGGTCTGGCGTTCTTGGTCGGTAGTGCGCCGATCCCTACCGCTTTGGTTGTGGCTGCACTCGGTGCCGTGATTCTTGAAGTCATCCGCGCTCGGAGTCGCACCGCGGGTGATCTGGCGCTGGCGCTGGTCTTCTACGGCGGCATAGCGGGCGGAGTATTCCTCACAACACTCGCTGGCGGAAAAGCGACGACTTCCCTCAATCAGTATTTATTTGGATCGTTGTCCACCGTCTCTGCATCTGATCTCATCGGTCTCGGGGTTGCGGCAGCAGTCGTCATCGTGGTTCTCGCTGTTTTCGGCCGCGAACTTTTCGCGATGTCACTCGACTCCGAACTCGCTCAGGTTCAAGGCATCCGTACGACTCTCATGAGCACGCTCTTGACAGTTATGGCAGCCATCTCGGTGGTCGTGGGAATGCGTACTGTGGGTCTGCTGTTAGTCAGCGCCATCATGATTGTGCCCATTGCTGCAGCACAACAGCTGACCCGATCGTTCACCGTAACCGCCATGATCGGCGTTGCGCTCGGCTTGATCAGCACTGTTGCGGGGCTCACCTCGTCGTACTACCTAGATGTTCCTCCCGGCCCCACCATCGTTCTCATCGCGTTAGCAATTTTTGTGCTGGCAGGACTTGCCGGATTTGGCATACGTCGCCGGGGTAGACTTATAGGGAGATGAGATCTACTAAGCAACGCTCCGCCGTGATCGCCGCCCTCCTCGAGGTCGACGACTTTAGGTCGGCGCAGCAATTGCACGATCTCTTGCGTCACCAAGGCCAACAGGTGGGACTCACCACGGTCTATCGGACCTTGCAGGCACTCGCCGAACTCGGTGAGGTCGATGTCATCGTCCGCGATGACGGTGAGTCCGTGTATCGGCAATGCAGTGACTCCCACCACCATCACCTCGTGTGTCGAAGTTGTGGATCCACGGTTGAAGTGGAAGGCCCCGAGGTGGAGCAGTTGGCTCACGCAGTTGCGCACAAACATGGTTTTGCGGATGTGACGCACACATTTGAGATCTTCGGGGTCTGCCCTAACTGTCATTCATAGGGATTTTTTGGCTGCGCAACCTCGGTGAGCGAGGTGATATCTACCAATGGCACCGCTGATTCGGACTTGGTGCCACCACCTGGCACCCAATGGCCCACCACTGTCACCCACGTATTCGCGGGCAAGTCAGAGGTGCCCAGAGTCTTGATCTTCGACACGATCGCGTCGGCGGCGCAACACGAAATCGCCAACCGCGTCAGCCACCACCCACCAGCGGGGTCAGGCGTGACGAAGCCCGTCATCTCAACATTGCGGTCAACGAGGGTCAGCCCGTCATCCCACACCGCGCGAGTGACGAACGAACTCACCAGCACCGGGACGGGATCACCAGCGGGCAGTGGCGGGGCAGTGGTGGATGGCTGTGTGCCATTCGTCGAATTGCGCTGAGCAGAGTACGCACCCAGAGCCGGCGGCGCGATGAGGAAGATGGCGAAGACCGGGAGGAGCAAGAGCCAGGCTGAACGCGGTCCGTGATGGCCATGCTCGTCCTCGCTCTTCGCGTGCTTTCGAAATATGTCGATCAGCGCGAGTACACCGAGTAATACGAGAATGCACCCCGAAGCGATGAGATAGGGTTGCATACCTTGCTTGACGTAGTTGAGATACACATCGGTCAGCGAAATACGCAGAATCGCTCCACCGATGAGGACCAAAATAATGGCTTGCACATCGCGTCTCATGTCAACAACGCCCATCCAACTATGACGCTCACCAGGACTGCAACAACAAAGGTTGCCGGCGCGAACCGCCAAGCGAATCTACGTCCGAAGAATCCGGTTTGGAGTGAGATGAGTTTGATATCGACCATGGGACCAACGACGAGAAAGGCCAATCTCGCAGTAAGTGAAAACTGAGTCAGGCTCGCTGCGACAAACGCATCGGCCTCAGAGCAGATTGATAGGGCGACTGCGAGCAGGGCGAGAAAGAGAATTGCCAGCACCGGACGATCAGCGACGGCCTGCAGCCAATCACTGGGGATGGCGACATTGAGTGCAGCCGCTGTCAATCCTCCGATGACGAGGAATCCACCTGCATGCAGGAAGTCATGAGCGGCGGTTAACCGAAACGTGTGCCACTTCGAACTACCCATCAGATGTTCGCGCGGACCCACCTTGAGCCAGTTGGACTTGCCGAAGCGCAGCCACAACCAACCCATCAACACAGCGGTGACGAAGGACGCGAGGAGGCGCCCGACAGCCATCATCGGAACTCCGGGGAAAGCCACGAAGGTGGACACGAGCACGATGGGATTTATCGCCGGTGAGGACAGCAGGAACGCCAAAGCCGCAGCCGGGGCTACTCCTCGAGACATCAGGCTGCTGGCCACCGGCACGGATGCGCACTCACAACCCGGCAAGACAAATCCCGCGGCACCCGCGACAGGCACTGCGAGTGCTCGGTTTTTGGGAAGCGCACGCTGCCAAAAACTGGTCGGGACGAAGGCGGAGATGGCACCAGAGAGCAATACACCGAGCACCAGAAACGGCAGAGCTTGTACGACGATGGAGACGAAAATGGTGGAGGCGGTTTGTAGGGCTGGATTGCTGAATGCACTCAGGATCCAGCGCTGTGCAACGACAACTACGACAAGTAAGACCGCAAGGATTTCCAGAGAGCCAGGTCGATAGCGCTGCTTAACCTGCTCGCTCACCGTGCGCCGCCATAGCGACGATCACGGGCCGCGTATGTCTCACAGGCCGCCCAGAGATTGCGGCGATCAAAGTCGGGCCAGAGTGTGTCGACGAACACCATTTCTGCGTAAGCGGACTCCCACAGCAGGAAGTTGCTCGTACGCTGCTCCCCCGACGATCGAATAAAGAGATCGACATCAGGCATGTTGGGCTCATACAAGTAGCGCGCAATGGTCCGCTCATCTATGCGATCGGGATTGAGGCGCCCTGCGGCGACGTCCCGCGCGATTGCGGCGGCGGCATCAGCAATTTCGGCTCGACCGCCGTAATTGACACACATAGTCAACGTCAATGTCGTATTGGATTTAGTGAGTTCTTCGGCCTCTTGCAATTCCGAGATGACACTGCGCCACAATCGGCGACTGCGACCGGCCCAGCGCACACGGACACCTAGATCGTTCATTTCATCACGCCGTCGACGAATGACATCGCGGTTGAAGCCCATCAGGAACTTCACCTCATCGGGCGAGCGACGCCAATTTTCGGTCGAGAAGGCATAGGCCGACAGGTGCCTCACACCAATCTCTATCGCGCCGTGAACGCAATCGAGAAGGGACGACTCCCCCGCCTCATGTCCAGCCGTACGCGGCAGGTTGCGCTGCTTCGCCCAGCGGCCATTGCCGTCCATGACGAGGGCCACGTGCTTGGGCACGACATCGAGTGTCGGCGGCCGCGCACCGCTGGGGTGCGGGGTGGGTGCGGCCACGGGGCGACTCATTGATCCATCTTCACATCAAGACCGCTCAACTAGCGGCAGGGACCGAAGCCCGCGCTCGAGATGCCACGTGAGGAACGCCGCCACGAGGCCGCTCCCCTCTCGACGATTGCGCTCATCACTAGCATCGGCGGCCGCCCAATCGCCAGAGAGCAAGGCGCCCAGCAAGGTGAGCGTCTCTGCTCCCGGCGACGCGGATCCAGGGAGTCGGCACTCTGCACACAGAGCACCTCCCCCAGTGATGGAGAACGCCCGGTGCGGACCGAGCTCGCCGCACTTCGCGCAGGCATCAAAGGACGGGGACCAACCGGCAACGGCGAGTGAGCGAAGCAAATAGGCGTCAAGGACAAGGGAGGGAGCATGTTCACCAGCAACCAGTGCTCGTAGGCCCCCGACGAGCAGGAGGAACTGCTGTTGCGCGGGCTCGCGCTCGACGGGCGTCATACGCTCAGCAGTCTCGAGCATCGCGCTTCCTGAGGTCCAGCGCGGGTAGTCCGAACTCAACGACGGTCCGTGGGACTCCAACGCCTCCACCTGAGTGACCGTGTCGAGGTTCCGGCCGACGTGGAATTGGATGTCTACGTGGCTGAAGGGCTCCAAACGGGCGCCAAATCGGCTCGTGGTGCGGCGTACGCCCTTGGCCACGGCTCGCACCCGACCATTGCCGCGGGTCAGGAAGGTCACGATGCGATCGGCCTCGCCCAGCTTGTGGACGCGCAGAACTATTGCTTCGTCGCGATACACCGGCACGAGCCCATTGTGGACCCCTGAGGGTGCGCAAGCGGTAGCCTGCCGTCGTGGACACGCCATCTCCCAAGCCTGAGCTCCCGGACGCTCCTGCCGACCAGCCGATCTCTGAAAAGGTCACCCTAATCGGGTTTCATCCCAGGTGGCTGCGCCGGTCGCTGGTCTTGATCTTCTTCGGGATCGTCTTGTTCCAGTTGTTCATGTACTCGTGGGAGGCGTTGGCTCACTTCTCGTTCCTGATCCTCCTGTCGTGGCTCATTGCGATTTCCTTTGACCCGATCGTGACGTGGCTAGCTGCCAAAGGAATGCG
>CAINMH010000042.1 GCA_903850745.1 uncultured bacterium | reverse complement strand
GACTGCGGTTGCCCGAGTGGCGCTCTGGGCTTTGATCACATTTTCGTCGTACACGGGTTTCTTGTCGATTGGCACGGGCAGGGCGCGGCAACCTTGCCGGGCGGGGTAACTGCCCAGCGGCGGTATGACAGGCTCTGTCTCGCAGGGGAATGACCAGCTAAGAGGAGAAATCGTGCTGCCCGAGGATGTTGGATCCGATCTTGCTCAAGTGCTCCTCACTGACGTACAGATCGACACCCGCATTCGCGAACTGGCCATTGACGTCGCCAAGGATTACGAGGGTCGCGACCTGCTGCTCGTCGGAGTCCTCAAGGGCGCAGTCATGGTCATGGCGGATCTTTCCCGAGCGCTTGGACGCCATGCCCAGATGGATTGGATGGCGGTGTCCTCCTATGGCTCTGGCACGACGTCGTCGGGTGTGGTGCGCATCCTCAAGGACCTCGACACCGATATCGTGGGCCGGCACGTGCTTATTGTCGAGGACATCCTTGACTCTGGGCTGACCCTCTCGTGGCTGGTGCGCAATCTCGGTTCGCGCGGCCCAGCCTCTGTTGAGGTCCTGACCTTGATGCGCAAGCCAGATGCGCTCCGGGTCCCCCTCACGCCAAAGTACGTCGGATTTGATATCCCCAATGAATTCGTGGTCGGGTATGGACTGGACTACGCGGAGCGTTATCGCAATCTCAGGGTCGTCGGCACCCTGGCCCCGCACGTCTACGGGGGCTAGTACCCGGGGGCGGAACCTCGGGAGCCGGTGTACCGTCATAGGGTCATCTTCTCGGGGGCCATGGGCCTCCCCTTAGTCAAGGAGGTCCGGGGCCCCGCCCCGAATCGATGAACGGCAGACGTTTCCTCAAAGGCCCGATCTTCTGGATCGTGATGGCCATTCTTCTCGTGCTGCTCGGGTCGAGTTTGCTTTCCAATATTGGTGGGCCTGAGACCATTGACACCAGCCAGGCCGTCTCGGAAATCAACCAGAACCAGGTTGAAGTAGCGACTCTCATCGACCGTGATCAGGTCCTTGAAATGACGCTGAAGGACGGCACCGAAGTACGCACTCAGTACATCGTGGGTCAGGGCGTTGATCTCCAGAAGTTGCTGCAGGCCAAAGCTGATGCCGGCCAACTCCCGGGCGGCTACACCGTCAAGGTCCCCTCCGAGAGCATTCTGGTCACCCTTCTCGTTTCGCTTCTCCCGATCGCATTGATCGTCCTGCTGCTGTTCTTCTTCATGAGCCAAATGCAGGGCGGCGGCAATCGCATCATGAACTTTGGCAAATCCAAGGCCAAGGCTGTGTCGAAGGACATGCCCAAGACAACGTTCGCTGACGTTGCTGGCGCGGATGAGGCGGTTGAGGAACTTCAGGAGATCAAGGAGTTCCTTGACGAGCCGGCGAAGTTCCAAGCAGTTGGCGCGAAGATTCCTAAGGGCGTTCTCCTGTACGGTCCCCCCGGCACTGGAAAGACTCTGCTCGCTCGTGCGGTCGCTGGCGAGGCTGGGGTTCCGTTCTTCTCAATTTCTGGTTCGGACTTCGTGGAGATGTTCGTAGGCGTCGGCGCAAGCCGCGTACGCGATCTGTTCGAGCAAGCTAAGACCAACGCGCCCGCCATCATCTTTGTTGACGAAATTGACGCAGTGGGTCGCCATCGTGGTGCCGGCCTCGGCGGTGGCCATGACGAGCGTGAGCAGACCCTCAACCAGCTGCTCGTTGAGATGGATGGTTTCGACGTTTCTGCCGGAGTGATTCTGATCGCCGCTACCAATCGTCCTGACATTCTCGACCCTGCGCTTCTTCGGCCGGGCCGCTTTGATCGTCAGATTGCTGTTGAGCGCCCAGACCTCACCGGTCGCTTTGACATCCTCAAGGTCCATGCCCGTGGCAAGCCGATCTCAGGCGATATTGACTTGATGGCAGTTGCACGCCGCACGCCGGGTTTCACGGGTGCTGACCTAGCCAATGTGCTCAACGAGGCTGCACTCCTCACTGCTCGCTTCGGTAAGCAGTTCATTTCCAATGAGGAGATGACCGAGGCGATTGATCGTGTTATTGCCGGTCCGCAGAAGCGTTCGCGAGTCATGAGTGATCACGAGAAGAAGATCACTGCCTACCACGAAGGTGGGCATGCGCTAGTGGCCGCGGCCTTGCCGGGCAATGATCCCGTACACAAGATCACGATCCTGCCGCGTGGTCGGGCACTTGGTTACACGATGGTGCTCCCTGAATCTGAGCGGTACTCCACGACGCGCAGCGAGATGCTTAATCAGCTTGCATACATGCTCGGTGGCCGCGCTGCCGAAGAGTTGATTTTCCACGATCCGACGACTGGTGCGTCCAACGACATTGAGAAGGCGACAGCAGTCGCTCGTGCGATGGTCACGCAATTCGGTATGACCGAGCGTCTCGGTGCCATTCGTTATGGCCAAGAGCAGGGTGAAGTTTTCCTCGGGCGCGACATGGGGCATGTCAGGGACTACTCCGAAGAGGTGGCCGCCGCGATTGACGAAGAGGTGCGCGTGTTCATTGATGCCGCGCATCACGAGGCCTACGAGATTCTCGTCGATAACCGCGACATTCTCGATCGCCTGGTCCTGGAATTGCTGGAGAAGGAAACTCTCGATAAGGGACAGGTTGAGGCGATTTTCTCCGATCTTCGCCTTCGTACCCCTCGCCCGGCTTGGACTGGTTCTGCTCGTCGAGTTCCCGACTCGCGCGGCCCCGTGCTCACTCAGGCAGAGATGAACGGTTCTCACTCACCCGACCACTCTGCATCCGCTACTGACGATCTCAACTAGAGGCTGTCGTGAGCGGCGATCTGAACCCGATCTCCATCGGTGAAGAGCCGGTGGGCCCCTACGACGCTGACCGGGTTGAGCGGGCGGTGCGAGAGATTCTGAT
>CAINMH010000041.1 GCA_903850745.1 uncultured bacterium | reverse complement strand
GATGCGAGGGGTCCACCGCCAGCGGCGTCAGCACCGGGAAGACGCGCTTGTCGAACATGTCGTTCATCGCGTTCTGCTCGTCGGGCGTGAGTTGCTCCCAGCGCAGGATGACAATGTTTTCGTGTGCTAGTCCGGGCAGGACCTCGTCGTGGAACACGCGGCTCTGCCGAAGCTGGAGTTCGAGCGCTCGCGCCCAGATCACATCAAGGACCTCTCGCGGCATCAATCCGCTAGCAGCTCTCACAGCAATACCCGTGGCCATCCGGCGCTTGAGCCCGGCTACGCGCACCATAAAGAACTCGTCGAGGTTGCTGGCGAAGATGGCGAGGAACTTCGCGCGCTCCAAGATGGGCAGAAACGGATCCTCCGCGAGTTCTAGTACGCGCTGATTGAACGCCAGCCAGGAGACTTCGCGATCGAGGAAACGAGCGTCGGGAAGCGGGGAGTTCTCTGCCGCGATGAGGTCCTCTCCAGCGGCGTCTGGGAATGCGGCGGGCACGGCGCTGACGTGGGGTTGGCCGTCGATGTGGCGGGCCGCCTCATGCTCTAGCCCACTGGTGACGGTGCGTACGTCGTCAGCTGAGGGAGGTCGGGCGTCCATCCCCCTATGGTCCCACAGCCCAGAGGGGGGTCGAGACCCCTAAAGGCAACTGCTCGGTGAACTTCTGTTCGCCTACCTAAGGAAGTGCTGAGTACTGCACATCGCTATCCCAGATGGTGAAACCGAGCCGCTCGTACAGGCCGATAGCGCGCTCGTTTGAAGCGTCCACGTAGAGCAGAACCTGGGTCAATCCGCGGGTCCGGAGATGGGCAAGCCCCGCGACGACTAGGGCAGAACCCAGGCCGCGAAGGTCTGCCTCGGGGTCTACGGCCACGGCGTAGACCTCCCCGAGATGTTCGTGACGTGGGCTCGACGTGTGCACCTTGGTCCAGTGGAAACCGACCATCTGGCCGAGTCGCTCAGCAACGAGGAAGCCTTGGGGTTCGAACCATGGTTCACGCATTCGCATGCCTAGGTCCGACTCGGTGAGGTTGCCTTGATCGGGAAGGTCTGCAAATGCTCGTGCGTTGAGCGCCACCCACGTAGCGTCATCAGCGCCAGGCCGAAATGCTCGAAGAACTACACCGTCGGGGAGATTCACGCGCGGAAGAGGCGCGAGGAGGGACCGGCGCATCTGAAGCAGAACGCGCACACGCTGGAAACCAAGGGATCGAGCCAGTTCGTCGGATCCGGCCTGTCTGCCGTGTGCCCAGAGTCGTAGTCCGGGCTCGATGTCGAGGAACCGTACAACGATTGCTCGGCCGATGCCCCGCTCGCGGGCTTCGGGATCGACGACCACCTCTGCGGTTGAACCAGCCACAGAGTCGGTGTTGTCAAGGTGTCCGTAGCCGACAAGCTCTGCACCGCGCCAAGCCAGGAGGTGTTGTACGCCGTGATAGTCGCCGTGACGCAGGTGAAGAAGGACCGGTTCAGACACTGGGCTTACCCCATCGGCCTCGGTTGCCCGGGCGATAAGTCGAGTCACGGCCGCATGATCAGCTGCATCGATACGCGCAGGAGCGTCAATGCGCACATCGTCCATGGGGTAAATCTAGCGGCGTCGCGGCAACTCTCGGCCCAATTGGGTCTCCACGGAGTCCTCTTCGAGGGTCGCTCGTGTTGCCTCATCGGTGCGTTGTGGTTCGAAGCGGTAGCCGACGTTGCGCACGGTGCCGATGAGGCTCTCGTATTCGGGACCAAGTTTTGCTCGAAGGCGACGGACGTGGACATCAACGGTGCGGGTACCGCCGAAGTAGTCGTAGCCCCACACGTCCTGAAGCAACTGCTGACGTGTGAACACTCGGCCGGGGTGTTGCGCGAGGAAACGCAGGAGTTCGAACTCTTTAAAGGTCAGGTCAAGGACCCGATTGCGCAGGCGGGCGGAATAGCCTGCTTCGTCAATGGACAGGTCACCCGAGCGAATTTCTTCGCTGCTGTCCGAGCCAGCGTTGCTGTTTGTTGTCAGCCGCGCGGCCGCGAGTCGGAGTCGCGCCTCTAGTTCGGCCGGACCGCACGTGTCGAGAAGGATGTCATCGAATCCCCAGTCGAGCTGCAAAGCTGCAAGACCGCCTTCGGTTGCGACGACAAAGACGGGGACATCCACGCCCGTCTGTCGAATGAGTCTGGTGAGGGAGCGCACCTGCGGAAGATCACGACGCCCGTCGATGAGTAATGCGTCGCATGGGGGAGCGTCAAGGAGAGCGGTGACCTGAGCGGGGACGATGCGTACGTGGTGCGCTAGCAGGCCAAGGGCCGGCAGTACCTCCGAAGAGGGCTGCATGGCCTGGGTGAGGAGCAGCAATCGCACACCGACAGGATAGGGCTCGTGGATTTCCGGCTTGTTTCCCCCGACGGGACCGTGCTGAGCGCCACACACGAGCCTGCTCGTGGTGGCCCATCCGGTCTTGCTTTCGTCGTGATCCCGGGTTTCTCGGGGTCGTGGGAGAACGCGCGGGTCCGTCAGGTCTGCGCTGAATTGGCTCGATTTGGCGGAGTGGTCGCCGTTGATCTACGCGGGCATGGCCGGTCGGAGGGCGCTACGACCTTGGGTAAGGACGAGCCCCTTGATGCTTCGGCTGCGGTGAGATGGGCCCGAGAGCGATATGACCGCGTGGTGCTGGTTGGCTTTTCGATGGGTGCAGCGGTAGCACTTCGCGCCACGGCCCTTTATGGCCGAGTCGACGCCGTCGTGGCTGTCAGTGGGCCCGCATTCTGGTACTACCGAGGGACGCGCGTGATGCGCAGACTTCACTGGGCCATTGAGCGGCCAGTGGGCCGTTGGGCAATTCGCACGTTTATGGGCACGCGGGTCACCTCTCGACGGTGGCCAGAGTCTCCACCACTGGCGCCTGTAGAAGCGGCTGCGCGGTTGGGCGGCACTCCACTCCTAGTCGTGCACGGAGACCAAGACGACTTTTTCCCGCTTGATCATCCCGAAGCGATCGTGCGGGCCGCACAGGCTGCTCAGTCCTCGGGTGTTGACTTGATCATCGAGCCGGGATTTGGACACGCTGAAGGATCAATCTCGCGCAACCTCGTCCGACGGATAGCGGAATGGGCCATAGCGGTTTTGGATTTCGGCACAGGTCCAGAGACAATCGACGCACCATGATCATCGGAGTCATCGTCGTTGTTGCCGTGCTGCTCGTTGGCACGGCCTTTGGTCTGTGGCGCCGAAGGGTGGATGGGCGACTGCGCGAAGCGCATCAGGCTGGTGACATCGCACATGACGAGACGCTGACTCATGAGCAGATCGGCGTGGAACTCGGGGCAAAAGCAACGCTTGTGCAATTCTCTTCAGCGTTCTGCCAACCATGTCGGGCCACTCGTACGCTGCTCAGTGATGTTGCGGCAATGCTGCCTGGTGTCATAACAGTTGACATCGATGCAGAGCATCATCTAGATCTAGTGCGTCAATTGCACATCATGCGCACACCAACAGTGCTGGTCCTCGACTCCACTGGACTCATTCGCACGCGTGCAAGCGGACTACCTCGCAAGGCCGATGTGATTGCTGCAATCGGCGCACTGGGCTAGATCGAATCATCAACTAGGGAGAACCATGTCGTCTACATCTTCAGCACAGAGCGGTATCGATCCTCGGGGACCGAGATTTGGTGCGGTCATCACCACCGTGATGTTGGCACTTGCTTTCGTATTGTTGTGGACACCGCAAGGTAGCGCGGGCTACAACGTCGCCTGCGTGCTTCTGGCCGTACAGACGCTTGTCTTCGCGCTAGGTGCGATTGTGGGACTTTCTGCGCAACCGTATGGCTGGATTTATCGGCGCTTTGTGCGTCCGCGCTTGAGTCCGCCGAGTGAGCTTGAAGATCCGGCACCGCCACGCTTCGCTCAAGTTGTTGGTCTTGCCTTCGCAGTAGTGGCCCTCATTAGTGCGATCTTTGGTGCCCCCGTGGTCGCGATCATCGCAACTGGTTGCGCGCTGATCGCTGCGTTTCTCAATGCCGCATTCGCGTTGTGCCTAGGGTGCGAGATGTACCTCATCGGCCGCCGCCTCGTGCGTCGCTAGAGCGATTCAGTAGACGAGTGCTTGCGCTCCGTCTGCGAGTGCTTCTTCGACAAATGCTGCTGCACCTGCGATGCGGGTGCCCTTGATGAGGTCTTCCTTCTCGATGCCGCGTCGAGTGGCGCATTGGGTGCACACAGTGAGGGTTCCGGCCGCAATAATCGCGTCGCGAAGATCGGCCATGGGGGCAGCGTGTGGGAGCTCGAACGCCTCCGCTTTGCCTGGCACAGCGAACCAGACGGCATCGCCAGTCAGCCACATGGAGACGGTTACTCCGGCAGTGAGTGCTGTCGCAGCGACCGTGAATGCCTGGGCACACTTCTCGGCGTCGTCGGCTCCGGCGGTGAGTTTGATGACGAGGGATCGGTTCACTCGTTGAGGCTATGCCATGTCCCTGTAGGGTCGTGAGCGTGTCCGAGTCCTTTATGTATCCCGAGCCAGTCGTCCCGATCGCTTGGCTGCTCGGCCGTTGGGCTGGCGTAGGCACCGGCCAGTACCCCGGCATCGAGGATTTCCGATTTGGTCAAGAGGTCGTGTTCGGTTGCGACGGTCGACCATTCCTTACTTATCACTCGCGTGCGTGGCTGCTCGACGATGACGGCAATCAAGTTCGGCCGCTCGCGACCGAGTCAGGATATTGGCGGCCACAACCGGAAAACGGAGTCGAAGTAGTTCTCTCACACCCAACTGGCTACAGCGAGGTATGGCTCGGTCGGGTGACTGTCACTGAGATATCTGGACCAGTCATCACTGGTGCTCGCATCGAGATGTCGACCGACGCTGTGATGCGAACGGAGAGTGCCAAGGAATACACCGGCGGTCAACGTTTGTATGGCCTCGTGGAAGGCGACCTGCTGTGGACATTCGACATGGCTGCGGTTGGCGAACCGCTCACTAATCATCTTGCGGCACGGCTACAGCCGGTGGTGACTGATGGCGAGTGAATGGGACGCGAAGCTTCGTGATCAGGGCTATCGCATCACGCCTCAGCGCCAATTGGTGTTGCGTGCTGTTGAAGAGTTGCAGCATGCGACGCCCGAAGAGATCCTCACTGAGGTGCAAAAGACGGCCAGCGGCGTGAATCTTTCCACTGTCTACCGCACACTTGAAGTTCTTGAGGAAGTTGGCCTCGTTTCGCACGCGCATCTTGGGCATGGTGCACCCACGTATCACGCGCGTAGTGAACATATTCACGTTCACTTGGTGTGCTCGCAATGCGGCGAGGTTAAAGGTGTAGATGCTGAAGTCGCAGTGGGAATGGTTGCCGGGTTGCAGCAGTTGCACGGATTCGAGACTGATCTTTCGCACCTCGCCCTGCAGGGACGATGCGCAGCATGCGCACAGGTCTAGGCGGACACCCCGCTCCACCAGGCTCGCCCGATGAGGGCGTGCCGTGGCACTACGGCGATCCTTTTGCAGAGCAGCGGCGTCTCGCCGCTGGCACCGCGTCGGTCAATCTTTCCCATCGTGGGGTAGCAACGGTGACCGGCGCTGACCGACTCACGTGGCTGCATGATTTGACCACTCAACATGTCTTGGAATTGAGTCCAGGCACTTCATCCACTGCGCTCATC
>CAINMH010000040.1 GCA_903850745.1 uncultured bacterium | reverse complement strand
TACCTTTATCGGCGGCATGACCGTATTCCTGTCTTTCATGACAGGCGAGGGCGAACTCATCGGCTCCGATGCAGGTCAGCTTCAGTTCTTCTTTGGCTCGGTAATGCTGGCGTCGCTGATTATGTGTCTCCTGCTGCAAATATTTTTCGCCGAAAAACTCCAGGACCGTATCGGCATACCTGGTGTTCTCATCATTCTTCCGGTCATGACCGTGCTCGCCGGGATTCTTCTCGCCTGTGGAATCGCATTTCGCTCGTATCCGCTCCTAGCACTCGGTCTTGCGGCATGGTTTATCCCGCGCTGGAGTGTGGATGAAAATGCGCGCCGCGCAGCACTGGCTCTTGTGCCTGACGAGCGGAGGACTCGCGTCTCGTTCATCGTGGATCTGCTACCGATTTCAGTGGGCCTCATCATCGCGGGACCACTGGCGGCGCTCGGCCTTTTGGCTGGCCAACTATGGGTGATTCCGGCACTCGGAGCGCTCATCACGATCTTCGCCATTCCGCTGGCCTTGCGGGTGCGCCGTGGCTGGGAAGATAGTCTTTTGAACTGGCGCCTGCGTCGACGTAAACAAAACCGCTCCATAGTGCTCGGGGAAGAGTGACTAATGTCAACTGAATCAATTGCAGTGGAATCTCAGGTAGAGGTCTCCCCGAAATCTCCAGGCGGAGAGTCCAAAAGGTCTATTCGCATCACCATGCGCTGGAAGCTCCTCGCCGCATACGCGACTGCATTCACGGTGGTTTTTGTTTTCATCGCGCTCTACGTACTTCAGTTCAGTACCCAGAATGCGCAGACACGTTTGGAGAACGAACTGAAAACGTTCGCGACCGGTGGAGCCTTGGGCATCAATGCTGAGCAGTTCGTCGAACTGATCACCACGGTTCCGCCGGTAGTAGACGAATCTAATCCATTTGGGCTGGGCTATCCGTCTAGTCCACTCTATGCAGACCAAGCGCGCGCTCTCTATAACTTGAACAACATCACCGGCGAGGCCCTTTCCTACGCCTATTTCAAGGATCCCAAGGATGGGCTGCTCTATGCAGCGGCGTCGTCAGGGTTTTTCCTCGATCCGCAGATCGGTTATACCTACAAGGTGGCCATCTCGAACACGAGTTCTGTCGAGACGAACCAACTGATGAATGAAGGACTTGCCCAGCCGACTCTTCAACCCGCCTACACAGACGCGTATGGATCTTGGATCTCCGCGTATGTGCCGATTCTGGACAAGAACGGTGTTGCTGTCGGCGGACTTGGCGTGGACTATCCAATCACTTATGTAGATGAGGTTAAGCGCGATGTGCTGTCCCGCTTGCTGCCAATCCTGATCGCGGCTTACCTGATCCTCCTTGGAGTCGTGCTACTCCTGTCCACCACGCTGGTCCGTCCGCTTAAGCGACTCACGGCAGCATCAGCACGGATTGCGGATGGTGAATACGATCTGGACCTCAGTTCATTCTCAGGCGGACGTTTCCCCGACGAGATGTACGAGTTAGCTGAATCCTTCGCCACCATGGCCCGCAAGGTCGGGGCTCGTGAGAAGTCCCTGAGCCAGGAAGTCCAGCGCTTGAAGGTAGAGATCGACCAAACCCGCCGCGCTGAGGCCGTCCGCGAAATCACGGAGAATGACTCGTTTGCTGATCTCGCGCGCAAGGCGGCGGAGATGCGCGAGAGAATGCGCGAAGACCTCGGCAAGGAGTGACTTGTTAACGCCGATCCCGCAGGTTCCAGAATTCTCGGTGATCGATGTTCTAGACCCTGTCCTTAGCGAGAGTGAGCGCGAACCTTTGCTCGACACACTTGCAGTAGTCCACAACGGTTTCTTCCCGGATTACTCGCATGTGCTGGAGGATTTGCGATCACAACTTCGCACGGGACAGCCGCCCGAAGGAGAGATCGTTCATGCTTGGCTCGTCTTTCGTCAAGGCGAGCCAGTCGGCGAGTGGATTTTCAATCTCAATGTGCGACACGGCGTGGTCATGATGCTCTTTGGAGGTATTGATCGGGATGCCCGTAGGGGATTGGCTCGGGAATATCTAGAGCAATTCGTGAATTTCCTACTAGACGTATGCGTACAAGAAGCGAATCAACTTGGATTTGAGGTCTATGCGACTGTCTTGGAAAGTGACGCACACCTAATTGAGCGATGGCAATCGTGTGGATTCATTCTCGCCGATCCCGAATATCGCGAACCGATTCATGGCATTCACTGGAAGGAATTCGGTGATCTTGCCTTCTTCGACGACTATTCGGCGATGTTGTTGCCGATAGGCGCCGGGGTGGGCCTGCCGGCGTCTGAACTCGCTACGCGCTGCTTGTCGGCGCTGCTGATCGATCATTACGGATTGCCGCCCGAGCATGAGTCAGTGGTGGGTTCGTTACAGAGAGCTGCTCGCCTAGAGAACTGAGCGCGCAGCTCTTTAGATCGCGGCACTACAGCCCACCAATTCGATCCAGGATGTCGGCTGCTCCAGATTTGGTGGCCCGCTTCTGCACGGTGCGGTAGCGACCGTCCTCCTCCGTGATCGCTCCGTCACCCTTCAGAAGCGCTAATGCGGAGAGCAACTCGGCTTCGTCAATATCGTGCAGCACGGCTTGGATTTCTTCGGCAGTGCTTGGGCCGGAACGCAGAATTGTCGAGACGATGCGTCGTTCGCTCGCAGTGCGATCAAGTAGACCAGACATCCCAGCGGAGATGGCTTCGCGCGAAAGACTGCGCACGACAGTGTCATCAATTGCTACCGCGGTCTCTGCTCGAACCTCTCCGGGCGTCAATCGAAGGTCACCACAATGGTTGCCGGGGCCGAGCACAGCAACACGTCGCGAATTTCCTTGTGCGTCGGTAGCGAGGATCTCGATCTTGCCGGAGATCGTGAAGACAATGCGATCCGCGGGTGCGCCTTCGCGATAGATGATTTCACCAGAGCCGTAGCTCTCGGTGACAAGCCGGGTCAGCAACGTTCCTTGGGCGCTCTCGTCAATGCCGAGCACGCTGAGGTCAACATCGCTTGTGGACAGTCGGGCTGACCACAGATGCGAATACTCCGGGCTATCGACGAGCAGGTGTTCATGGGTATCCATGCGCATGCCGGCCTCGGACGCGAAAACAACCAGATCCATACTGGCCGCAACTTCCGCGGTTCGAGCGCTTACAACGATTGCCGGCAACTTTCTGTCGCGCAGTGGTTGGATCAACGACAAGGCGGTATCTGTATCCGCTAGAGCGAGCAATGGGCCGACCAAAAGCAATCGCGAATCCGTTGCTATCGCTAACGCAAGTCCTAAGCGCTGTCGCTCGTCAATGGTGAGGCTAGTTCCGACTGGTCCAAGTAGACGCGTCAGGCCCTCGGGCATTGCTGCGAGATAGCCGAGGCCCACACACTCCAGCAATTTTATTATGGCTGTCTCCGATAAGTCCGGAGCTACTCCGCGAAAGTGATCGGTTATCGATGCGTTGAACGCGAGAGGCTCCTGCGGTAGGTGGATTACGCCGTTGTCTGAGCTCGAAGATCGAACTGGGTTGCCCTCAAATGTGATGCGCCAATCGTTGGGGTCACCACCGCTTCCAGATATCGCAGCGAGAGCCAAGTCGACGTCGTATCCATTTGGCGAAACGATTCCCACCATGCACTCAGGTGGGAAATCGAAGGGCTCTTGCAGTGTGGGAATCGCGTCGAAGGCGGCCTTAGGCATCGTCAGCTGATTGGCATCGACAAGAATTTGATCAATACGATGGCGGCTCACGATTGCCAACTGGACACATCGAATCCACTTCGGAAGTGCTTCTAGTCCCTTAACAACTCCTTCGACATAGAGCAGGGCTGCCGCTACTGCAGCGAGACGCTCACCGCCGCTGGTCAGTCCGAAGATCACGACTGCGAGTAGTCCGACAAGCCCCGCCAAGTGCGCACCTGTCACGAGATCGGCTACCCGTCGCCCCTGACGATGCGAAGTCTCCTCGAGATAGTGAGTGCGTCCCCCAAAACGATATTGAACCCAGCTGCTTAAGCGCAGTCCTGATATAACTTTGGGCGCGGTAAGTGCCTCATCGACACTTTCGCCGACACGACTACTGGCGGAGAGCCGGTCGCGGTCAGCAACGACCAAAGACTTTCCCAGATAGATTCTCAGCAGAACAAACAACAGTGAGGCGGCGGTCATGACAAGACCGGCCCGCCACTCCACGAATGTCAGCAGGCTCAGGCTGATGATCACGCGAAGTACACCAGGAATTCCCGCACTTGCAGTCGATTCGAACGCTTCACTGACGTGGTCTACGTCCGTCGTGTGCCGGCTCACAATTGACGAGCGAACGAGCCCATCTTGACGAAGGATCTTGCTGTGTAGCGTGCGATCAAACACGCGGACACGTAAAAGAGAAGCCGAAGAACTCGCGATGGCATGAGCATCGAGGTGAGACCAGTGCCCGGTCGCCAACTGAATGGCAACCATGGCGAGCAGTAGCAAGATTGCCTTGGTGTCCCACTCGCCGTGATGCAGGATGCTCTCGACCAGTAGCGGAATTAGCGCCTGACAGGCAAGCATGATGGCGGTGATCACGCCCAGAAACACCAGCCGCGTGCGGTAGGGCCGGACATATGGCCAATACCACCGCCACAATGCGGTGAAGGTTCCGTCTGTGCGGGTGATGGTGGCGGCATCGGGGGAGTCCACGAAGGGCTGCTCTCTCACAGCGTGAGTGTAGGGCGAGGCGACTTGATCGACACTCGGGCCTCAAGGGGGAGCAATGCCGGTTTATGGTCGTTTGACTAAAATGGGCCCACCTACCCCCCGATTTGGAGCATGGGGGACTCGCGCGCTAGTGTCTCTCCTTGTGCCTCGGGCTTGCCCGGCACGCTGACCCGCTGAGGTTGATGCGGCTGGGTCAGGTCCAGAAACGACGATTACCGTCGTACGGGTTCGCACCCGCGCGACACACCCGAACGCGGGGGTCGGAAGACCCTCACGACGAACCGGAACTAGACGACAAGGCGGAGACACGGTGCCCACGATCCAGCAGCTGGTCCGCAAGGGCCGCCAGGACAAGGTCTCGAAGAGTAAGACCCCTGCCCTCAAGGGCAGCCCGCAGCGTCGCGGCGTGTGCACGCGCGTCTACACGACCACGCCCAAGAAGCCGAACTCCGCGCTCCGTAAGGTCGCGCGCGTCCGCCTGACTTCTGGTGTCGAGGTCACGGCCTACATCCCCGGCGTTGGTCACAACCTGCAGGAGCACTCGATCGTGCTCGTGCGTGGCGGTCGCGTGAAGGACCTCCCAGGTGTTCGTTACAAGATCATCCGCGGTGCGCTTGATACCCAGGGCGTGAAGAACCGCAAGCAGGCGCGTTCGCGCTACGGAGCGAAGAAGGAGAAGGCCTGATGCCCCGTAAAGGCCCAGCCAGTAAGCGTCCGGTCGTCATTGATCCGGTTTTCGCCTCACCAGTCGTGACCCAGTTGGTCAACAAGATCCTCCTTGACGGCAAGCGTTCCGTCGCAGAACGCATCGTGTACGGCGCACTAGAAGGTTGCCGCGATAAGACGAGCACCGATCCGGTAGCCACTCTCAAGCGCGCCCTTGACAACATTCGCCCCACCCTTGAGGTGCGCTCCCGCCGCGTCGGCGGCGCGACCTACCAGGTCCCCGTCGAGGTTCGCACCGGCCGCAGCACCACGCTTGCGCTGCGCTGGTTGGTCAGCTACTCGCGTCAACGTCGTGAAAAGACGATGACCGAGCGCCTCATGAACGAGATTCTCGACGCGTCAAACGGTCTTGGTGCAAGTGTCAAGAAGCGTGAAGACACACACAAGATGGCCGAGTCCAACAAGGCCTTCGCGCACTACCGCTGGTAATCCATCCAACCCAACCTCGTACGGAGATAAATCGTGTCAACCGCCACCAGCATCGATCTGGCCCAGGTCCGCAACATCGGGATCATGGCCCATATTGACGCGGGCAAAACCACGACGACTGAGCGCATCTTGTTCTACACCGGCATTAACTACAAGATCGGTGAAGTTCACGATGGCGGCGCCACGATGGACTGGATGGAGCAGGAGCAGGAGCGCGGCATCACGATTACGTCCGCCGCAACCACCTGCGAGTGGAAGAACCACGTCATCAACATCATCGATACACCCGGACACGTCGACTTCACCGTTGAAGTTGAGCGTTCACTCCGCGTTCTCGACGGTGCCGTAGCCGTATTTGATGGTGTTGCCGGCGTAGAGCCGCAGTCAGAGACCGTATGGCGTCAGGCCGATCGTTACGGTGTTCCCCGCATCTGCTTCGTCAACAAGCTTGACCGCACGGGTGCCGATTTCTACATGTGTGTTGACATGATCGTGAGCCGCCTCGGCGCGACTCCGCTCGTCTTGCAGATCCCCATCGGCAATGAGTCGGATTTCAAGGGTGTCGTCGATCTCATCGAAATGCGTGCGCTCGTATGGCCCGGCGAGACTAAGAAGGGCGACGATTACCTCATCGAGGCAATCCCCGCTGATCTTGCCGATCAGGCACAGGAATGGCGCGAGAAGCTGCTCGAGGCCATCTCTGAGGTTGACGACGAAATGATGCAGAAGTTTCTGGACGGCGAGGAGCCCACGGCAGATGAGTTGCGTGCAGCAATTCGTCGCGCGACGCTTGCCGATAAGGCAACGCCGGTTCTGACTGGGTCTGCGTTTAAGAACAAGGGTGTTCAGCCCATGCTCGACGCGGTCCTTGCCTACCTGCCTTCGCCGCTTGACGTTTCGGCCATCAATGGATTCAAGCCCGGACATGAAGACGTCTTGATTGAGCGTCAGCCGTCAGAGTCTGAGCCGTTCTCTGCTCTCGCTTTCAAGATCATGACTGACCCGCACTTGGGCAAGCTCACCTACATCCGGATCTACTCCGGTCGTCTTGAATCCGGCACGCAGGTCCTCAACAGCACGAAGGACCGCAAAGAGCGCATCGGCAAGATCTTCCAGATGCACGCTAACAAGCGCGAAGAGATTCCCTACGTGGGCGCGGGCCACATCGTCGCCGTCATGGGGCTGAAGGACACGACCACGGGTGAGACCCTGTGCGATCCGGCTAACCCCGTCGTGTTGGAGTCAATGAACTTCCCCGCGCCGGTTATCCACGTCGCGATCGAGCCTAAGACGAAGAGTGACCAGGACAAGTTGGCTATCGCGATTCAGCGTTTGGCCGAAGAGGATCCGACCTTCCAGGTCCGCACCGACGAAGAGACTGGTCAGACCATCATCGCCGGTATGGGTGAGCTTCACCTTGAGATTCTCGTTGACCGTATGCGTCGCGAATTCAAGGTCGAGGCCAACGTCGGCAAGCCTCAGGTTGCCTACCGCGAGACGATTACGCGTTCGGCCGAGAAGGTCGAGTACACCCACAAGAAGCAGACGGGTGGTTCGGGTCAGTACGCCCGCGTCATCATCTCGCTTGCGCCCAATAGCGAGGGTGAAGAGACCGGCTACGTGTTCGAGAACAAGGTCACCGGTGGTCGCATCCCACGCGAGTACATCCCCTCCGTTGATGCCGGTTGCAAGGAAGCCCTCCAGTACGGCGTTCTGGCTGGCTACCCAATGGTCGACGTTCGGGTCACTCTCCTGGACGGTCAGTACCACGATGTCGACTCCTCCGAAATGGCCTTCAAGATCGCCGGTTCGATGGCGTTCAAGGAAGCGGCTCGTAAGGCCTCTCCCGTGATTCTCGAACCGATGATGGCTGTCGAAGTCACGACCCCTGAGGACTTCATGGGCGATGTGATTGGCGACCTTAACTCGCGTCGTGGCCAGATTCAGGCCATGGACGAGCGCTCGGGCAGCCGTGTGGTCAAGGCACTTGTGCCTCTCTCAGAAATGTTCGGCTACGTGGGCGACCTGCGCAGCCGTACGCAGGGTCGAGCCAGCTACAGCATGCAGTTCGATTCCTACGCTCAGGTGCCTCAGAACGTGGCCACTGAGATCATCGCGAAGGCCAAGGGGGAGTAGATGACTACGACCTCTTATGCAACACCCCGGCGTGTCACCACGTCCGGACTGTCCTGAAAAACCACCCAGCACAGCCCATCCGCGACAGCCGGGTGGCGCACCAATAGGACCCAGAAGGAGCCTCAAGTGGCTAAGGCGAAGTTCGAGCGGACGAAGCCGCACGTAAACATCGGCACGATCGGGCACATCGACCATGGCAAGACGACGCTGACCGCGGCGATCACCAAGGTCCTGCACGACAAGATGCCGGATCTCAACCCCTTCACGCCTTTCGATCAGATCGATAAGGCGCCCGAAGAGCGTCAGCGCGGTATCACGATTTCGATCGCGCACGTCGAGTACCAGACCGACTCGCGTCACTACGCGCACGTCGACTGCCCCGGCCACGCCGACTACATCAAGAACATGATCACCGGTGCTGCGCAGATGGACGGCGCCATCCTGGTCGTGGCTGCAACCGACGGCCCCATGCCGCAGACCAAGGAGCACGTGCTCCTTGCTCGCCAGGTGGGTGTGCCTTCGATCGTTGTTGCCCTCAACAAGTGCGACATGGTCGACGACGAGGATCTCCTCGAACTCGTCGAGATGGAGGTGCGCGAGCTCCTCTCCGCGTACGAGTTCCCCGGCGATGACATCCCCGTAGTCCGCGTTGCTGCCTTCCCGGCTCTCAACGGTGACGCCAAGTGGGGCGAGGCAATCATGGAACTCATGACCGCCGTCGATAACTACATCCCGACACCTGAGCGCGAGATTGACCGTCCGTTCCTTATGCCCGTTGAGGACGTCTTCACGATCACTGGTCGTGGCACCGTTGTCACCGGTCGTATCGAGCGCGGCATCGTCAAGGTCAACGAAGAAATCGAGATCGTCGGCATTCGTCCTGGCTCAACCAAGACGACCGTCACCGGCGTCGAGATGTTCCGCAAGTTGCTTGACGAGGGCCGGGCAGGCGAGAACGTGGGCCTGCTCCTTCGCGGCACCAAGCGTGACGACGTTGAGCGTGGCCAGGTTCTCTGCAAGCCCGGCTCGATCACGCCGCACACCGAGTTCGAGGCACAGGTCTACATCCTGTCCAAGGACGAAGGTGGCCGTCACACGCCGTTCTTCGACAACTACCGCCCCCAGTTCTACTTCCGTACCACGGACGTGACTGGCATCGTCAAGCTGCCTGAGGGCAAGGAGATGGTGATGCCCGGTGACAACACGGAGATGCTGGTTGATCTCATCCAGCCAATCGCCATGGAGGAAGGCCTCCGCTTCGCAATCCGCGAGGGTGGCCGCACCGTTGGTGCAGGACGCGTAGTCAAGATCATCAAGTAGTACAAGTTCTTCCCTGTGTGGGGCGGCGAACACCCGCCCCACACAACATCCGTAAGCAGCACATCGCAGAGTGAGGACATCAGCCACCATGGCGGGACAGAAGATCCGCATCCGGCTCAAGGCCTATGACCACGAGGTCATCGACAGTTCGGCGCGCAAAATCGTCGACACGGTGATTCGTACTGGTGCAAAGGTCGCGGGCCCGGTGCCGCTGCCGACGGAGAAGAACGTCTATTGCGTTATTCGCTCCCCGCACAAGTACAAGGACAGCCGGGAGCACTTCGAGATGCGCACGCATAAGCGCCTCATCGACATTCTCGACCCGACACCCAAGACGGTTGACTCGCTGATGCGTCTCGACCTTCCTGCCGGTGTCGACATTGAGATCAAGCTGTAGGGGATCGAAGAAACCATGAACGCGAATGTCAAGGGAGTGCTGGGCGAGAAGCTCGGCATGACTCAGGTATGGGATGAGAACAATAAAGTTGTTCCCGTCACCGTGATCAAGGCTGGCCCCTGCGTGGTCACACAGGTGCGCACTCCCGATGTTGACGGCTACTCTGCCGTGCAAATCGGTTTTGGTGCCATCGACCCGCGCAAGGTGAACAAGCCGCAGGCTGGGCACTTTGCCAAGGCAGGTGTGAGTCCCCGTCGCCATCTCGTTGAGGTGCGTACCGAGAATGCGTCCGAGTACACCCTCGGTCAGCAGGTGGGTGCCGACACCTTCGAGGCCGGACAGTTTGTCGACGTCGTCGGCACATCGAAAGGCAAGGGCTTTGCTGGCGCGATGAAGCGTCATGGCTTCCACGGTCTACGCGCCACGCACGGTGTGCAGCGTAAGCATCGTTCTCCAGGTTCCATCGGTGGATGCTCGACCCCCGGTCGTGTGTTCAAGGGCATGCGCATGGCCGGTCATATGGGCACGGTGCGTGTGACGACTCAGGGCCTTCAGGTCCAGTCGGTGGACACCGAGCGCGGTCTCATCCTGATCAAGGGTGCCGTACCAGGGCCCAAGGGCGGACTGGTGTTCGTCCGGACGACCTCAAAGGATGTGTTGGCATGACAACTGTTGAGGTAATTGACTCCAAGGGCAAGGCAGTCGGCAAAGTCGAACTTCCTGCAGAGATCTTTGACGTTCAGGTCAACATCCCTTTGATGCATCAGGTTGTTGTCGCGCAGCTTGCGGCGGCTCGCCAGGGCACCCATGACACTAAGTCGCGCGGAGAAGTCCGTGGTGGTGGCCGCAAGCCGTACAAGCAGAAGGGCACCGGCCGTGCCCGTCAGGGCTCGACGCGTGCACCGCAGTTTGTTGGTGGTGGCGTTGTCCATGGCCCGACCCCGCGCAGCTACGACCAGCGCACCCCCAAGAAAATGAAGGCAGCGGCACTTCGCGGTGCGTTGTCGGATCGCGCCCGTGACGGTCGCGTTCACATCGTTTCTGAGTTGGTGACTGGAGAGACGCCATCGACCAAGGCGGTTCTCGCGCTGCTCGCGACACTGAGCACCCGTCCCAAGTTGCTGGTTGTTGTCGAATACGAAGACGTCGTCGCACAGCTGAGCTTGCGCAATATTGCATCTGTTCACGTGGTGACGACCGGCCAGCTCAACACCTATGACGTGCTCGTCGCTGACGACGTTGTGTTCACGCAGGAGGCGTTCGATTCGTTCACCTCT
This sequence comes from uncultured bacterium, assembly GCA_903850745.1. Taxonomy (GTDB): domain Bacteria; phylum Actinomycetota; class Actinomycetes; order S36-B12; family S36-B12; genus CAINMH01. The sequence goes on along the minus strand of CAINMH010000040.1, from coordinate 24,400 downwards.
GGCCCAGCCAAGGGTCGCGGCGCAAAGGCTATTGCCACTGAGAGTGAGGCAGGCGCATGAGAATCGCCGATCCCCGCGACATCCTGATCGCTCCGGTCATCTCTGAGAAGAGCTACGGGCTCCTCGACGAGAACAAGTACACCTTCTTGGTGTCGCCGAGCGCGAACAAGACGCAGATCAAGATCGCCGTCGAGCAGGTGTTTGGCGTTCGTGTTCTTTCGGTCAACACCATGAACCGTGAGGGCAAGCGCATCCGCACTCGTGCTGGCTTCGGGCGTCGCAATGCCACCAAGCGCGCCATCGTCTCGGTTGTCCAGGGCGATCGCATCGACATCTTCGGAGGCCCGGTCAGCTGACCGGCGCAGGAATGAGGAAGTAGACCATGGGTATCCGTAAGTACAAGCCGACAACGCCGGGCCGTCGTGGCTCGAGCGTGGCCGACTTTGTCGAGCTCACGCGGTCCACACCGGAGAAGTCCCTGGTGAAGCCGCTCATCAGTAAGGGCGGCCGCAACAACGCCGGTCGTGTGACGGCACGTCACCAAGGTGGCGGACACAAGCGCGCCTATCGCATGATTGATTTCCGTCGTGCAGACAAGGATGGCGTGCCCGCCAAGGTCGCTCACATCGAGTACGACCCCAACCGCACCGCGCGCATCGCATTGCTGCATTTCGCCGATGGCGAGAAGCGCTACATCATTGCCCCGGCCAAACTCCGCCAGGGCGACCGAATTGAGACTGGCCCTGCGGCCGATATCAAGCCGGGCAACAATCTTCCGCTGCGCAACATCCCCGTCGGTACAGTCATCCACGCTGTGGAGCTGCGTCCCGGTGGCGGCGCGAAGATCGCACGATCAGCTGGCTCGAGTGTGCAGCTCGTGGCCAAAGACGGCCCCTACGCGCAGTTGCGTATGCCAAGTGGCGAAATCCGCAACGTCGATGTGCGCGCACGCGCGACCGTCGGCGAAGTGGGCAACGCCGAGCAGTCCAATATCAACTGGGGCAAGGCCGGACGTATGCGCTGGAAGGGCCGTCGTCCGACGGTCCGTGGCGTGGCCATGAACCCGGTCGACCATCCGCATGGTGGTGGCGAAGGCAAGACCTCCGGTGGTCGTCATCCGGTCAACCCGAATGGCAAGCCAGAGGGCCGTACCCGCAAGGCCAACAAGGCCAGCGACAAGTTCATCGTCCGCCGCCGCAAGACCGGCAAGAAGCGCTGAGGGAAGTAGAGCATGCCTCGTAGTCTTAAGAAGGGTCCGTTTGTTGACGGTCACCTGCTCAAGAAGGTCGATGACCAGAATGAGAAGGAAACGCACAACGTCATAAAGACGTGGTCGCGTCGTTCCATGATCATTCCGGCGATGCTCGGCCACACCATCGCCGTGCATGACGGCCGCAAGCATGTCCCGGTCTTCGTGACCGAGAACATGGTCGGCCACAAGCTCGGCGAGTTCGCACCGACGCGGACCTTCAAGGGTCACGTCAAGGATGACCGGAAGGCGAAGCGCAAGTAGCGCATCGCTCTCTCGACAGACAAACGACTAAGCAAGGGGTATCAATGGAAGCCAGGGCTCAGGCGCGATTCGTGCGCGTCACGCCCATGAAGGCCCGCCGTGTGGTGGACCTCATTCGTGGGTTGCCGGCGTCTGACGCTCAGGCAGTGTTGCGGTTCGCGCCGCAGGCTGCGAGCGAGCCCGTTGGCAAGGTGCTCGATAGCGCCATCGCCAACGCGACCAATAACCACAATCTCGATCCCCAGTCACTGTTCGTCAGTGAGGCGTTCGTCGACGAGGGTCCGACTATGAAGCGGTTTCGTCCCCGAGCACAGGGGCGCGCATTCCGAATCCGCAAGCGCACCAGCCACATCACCGTTGTTCTCGAGTCTCGCTCGGAAACGACAGCGGCCGGGAAGAAGAGGTGATCTGAGCATGGGTCAGAAGGTCAATCCACACGGTTTTCGTCTGGGCATTACCACCGACTTCACGTCGCGTTGGTTTGCTGACAGCTCGAAGACGGGTCAGCGGTACCGCGACTATGTCGAAGAGGACGTGGCGGTCCGCCGACTGCTCTCCAAGGGCATGGAGCGCGCTGGCATCAGCAAGGTGGAGATCGAGCGCACGCGTGATCGTGTACGCGTCGACATTCACACTGCCCGTCCTGGCATCGTCATCGGACGCCGCGGCCAAGAGGCCGACCGCATCCGTGGCGATCTTGAGAAGCTCACTGGCAAGCAGGTGCAGCTGAACATCCTTGAGGTCAAGAACGCCGAGATTGACGCGCAACTCGTCGCTCAGGGTGTTGCTGAGCAGCTCTCGAGCCGAGTTTCCTTCCGTCGTGCGATGCGCAAGTCAATGCAGAGTGCGATGAAGGGTGGCGCTAAGGGCATCCGCGTGCAGGTCTCCGGTCGTCTCGGCGGCGCTGAGATGAGTCGCCGGGAGTTCTATCGTGAAGGACGCGTGCCTTTGCATACGCTTCGCGCAGACATTGACTATGGCTTCTACGAGGCCCGCACCACTTTCGGTCGCATCGGCGTGAAGGTCTGGATCTACAAGGGCGAGGCTCTTGGTACCCGGTCTGAGCGCGAGGCAGCCGCTGCTGCAGCACGTCTTGGTGCGCCTCGTCGCGCGCCAGAGCGTGGCCGTCGTCCGATGGCCGGTGCAGATGGCGCGCCTGTCGCGGTGTCCGAAGATGCTGTCGGAAGCGAGGCATAACTGATGCTGATTCCACGCAAGGTGAAGCACCGCAAGCAGCACCACCCCAATCGCAGCGGCGCTGCAAAGGGTGGCACGAAGGTGACTTTTGGCACCTACGGGCTGCAGGCGCTTGAACCCGCATATGTCACGAACCGACAGATTGAGTCGGCTCGTATCGCAATGACTCGTCACATTAAGCGTGGCGGCAAGGTGTGGATCAACATCTACCCCGACCGTCCGCTCACCAAGAAGCCTGCTGAGACCCGTATGGGTTCCGGCAAGGGTTCACCGGAGTGGTGGGTCGCCAACGTAAAGCCAGGCCGTGTCATGTTCGAGTTGTCATACCCGAACGAAAAAACGGCGCTGGAGGCCCTGCAGCGTGCGATGCACAAGCTGCCCATGAAGTGCCGCATCGTGCGGCGCGAGGAATCGGTGGAGGACTGATGGCCGCGGGTACCTCAGCGACAGAGTTACGCAACCTCGACGACGAGTCGCTGGTGGAGCGTCTGAAGGAGTGCAAGGAGGAGCTGTTCAACCTCCGCTTCCAGGGCGCGACCGGTCAGCTCGAGAACCACGGACGTCTGCGCGCGGTCCGCAAGGACATCGCGCGGCTCTACACGATCATGCGTGAGCGCGAGCTGGGCATCACCCCGCTTGACACTGACGCAGCGGAGGGTGCGGCATGAGCAACGAGCAGCGTGGCGATCGCAAGGTCCGTGAGGGCCTCGTGGTCAGCGACAAGATGGACAAGACAGTTGTTGTGGCGGTCGAAGACCGCTTCAAGCATCCGCTGTACGGCAAGGTTGTCCGTCGTACGAGCAAGTTGAAGGCGCACGACGAGCAGAACTCGTGCGGAATCGGCGATCGCGTTCTTCTCATGGAGACGCGTCCCCTTTCTGCGACCAAGCGCTGGCGCGTGGTCGAAATCCTCGAGAAGGCCAAGTAGGCGACACCCATACGGGTGCCGTGATCGGTAGGAGATTGAAGTGATTCAGCAGGAGTCGCGACTTCGTGTCGCCGACAACACCGGAGCTAAGGAACTGCTCTGCATCCGGGTTCTCGGCGGATCGGGGCGTCGCTACGCCGGAATTGGCGACATCATCGTCGCTACGGTGAAGGACGCCATCCCCGGCGCGGGTGTCAAGAAGGGCGATGTGGTCAAGGCCGTCATCGTTCGTACCCGTAAGGCCCGTCGTCGTGCGGACGGCTCCTACATCCGCTTCGACGAGAACGCGGCCGTCATCCTTAAGGGTGATGGAGAACCGCGCGGCACTCGTATCTTCGGGCCAGTCGGCCGTGAGCTTCGCGAGAAGCGCTTCATGAAGATCATCTCTCTGGCACCGGAGGTGCTGTAACCATGGCTCGCATTCGCATTAAAAAGGGCGACACCGTTCAGGTCATCACTGGCAAGGACCGTGGCGTTAAGGGCAAGGTCATTGAGGTGATTCCGGAGGCCGATCGCATCCTCGTCGAGGGCGTCAATCGCATCAAGAAGCACACCAAGGTCGGCCAGAACAACCGCGGCGCCAAGACTGGCGGCATCATCACCACCGAGGCTTCGATTCATGTCTCCAACGTGATGGTCGTCGATCCAGATGATGGTCGCCCGACTCGCATTGGTAGCCGCACGGAGACTGTTGAGAAGCGTCGTCCCGACGGCACCACGTACTCCGCAACGCGCAATGTTCGCGTGTCCAAGCGCACCGGTAAGGATCTGTCATGACCGCTGTTTCAGAGACGCGCGTGGTTCCGCGTCTAAAGACTCGTTACCGCGAGGAGATCATCGGCGCGCTTCGCACCGAGTTCGAATACGCGAATGTCATGCAGGTGCCTGGCGTAGTCAAGATCGTCGTCAACATGGGCGTCGGTGAGGCGGCTCGCGACTCTAAGTTGATCGAGGGTGCGATCCGCGATCTCACTGACATCACTGGTCAGAAGCCGATCGTGACGAAGGCGCGCCTGTCCATCGCCCAGTTCAAGCTGCGCGAAGGAATGCCCATCGGTGCCCACGTGACTCTTCGTGGCGATCGCATGTGGGAGTTCCTGGATCGTCTCTTGTCCGTTGCGCTTCCGCGTATCCGTGACTTCCGCGGGCTGTCACCCAAGCAGTTCGACGGCAACGGCAACTACACCTTCGGTCTCACGGAGCAGGCAATGTTCCCCGAGATCGATCAGGACAAGGTTGACCGCGTCCGTGGCATGGACATCACTCTCGTGACTACCGCCAAGACCGATCAGGAGGGCCGCGAATTGCTTCGCCTCCTCGGATTCCCGTTCAAGGAGAACTGACGTGGCAAAAAAGGCCCTGGTCGAGAAGCAGAAGCGCACACCGAAGTTCAAGGTGCGCGGTTATACACGATGCACCCGATGCGGTCGTCCGCACGCGGTGTACCGCAAGTTCGGGCTCTGCCGTATCTGTGTGCGCGAGATGGCGCACGCAGGCGAGCTTCCCGGTGTCACTAAGAGCAGCTGGTAATTCCAAAACTATTGCCGTAGGTCCCTAACGGAAACCGCGGCAGAAAGGCCCGATGGCCATGACCATGACCGACCCGATCGCAGACATGCTTACGCGTCTGCGCAACGCCAACTCGGCGTATCACGACGATGTCATCATGCCGTTTTCCAAGATCAAGGCGAGCATCGCCGAGATCTTGAAGCAGCAGGGTTACATCGCTTCGTGGAGCGTTGAGGATGCCGAGGTAGGCAAGAACCTGCAGCTGCACCTCAAGTACGGCCCGAGCCGCGAGCGTTCGATCGCTGGCATTCGCCGTGTATCGAAGCCTGGTCTTCGTGTATATGCCAAGAGCACCGGACTCCCGCGAGTCCTCGGCGGCCTTGGCATCGCGATCCTGTCCACTTCCTCCGGTCTGCTGACCGACCGTGAGGCTGCAAAGAAGGGCGTGGGTGGGGAAGTCCTCGCCTACGTCTGGTAGGAGGCCGCCATGTCACGTATTGGACGTCTTCCCATCCCCGTTCCCAGCGGCGTTGAGGTCATCATCGATGGCTCTGATCTGACAGTCAAAGGCCCGAAGGGCACATTGGCCCACACGATCGTCACACCGATCATCGTGCGCAACGACAACGGCACGCTCTATGTTGAGCGCCCCAACGACGAGCGTGATTCACGCTCGCGTCATGGGCTGACTCGTACGTTGGTCGCAAACATGGTGCTCGGTGTTACGCAGGGCTACGAAAAGACCCTCGAGATCGTGGGCACCGGTTATCGCGTCGCTGCCAAGGGGCAGGACCTTGAGTTCGCTCTTGGTTTCAGCCACCCGGTAGTTGTAACGGCGCCGGAGGGCATCGCGTTCGCAGTCGAGACCCCGACCAAGTTCAAGGTCCAGGGCATCGACAAGCAGCAGGTCGGCGAAGTCGCCGCGAACATCCGTAAGTTGCGTAAGCCTGACCCCTACAAGGGCAAGGGTGTGCGCTACGAGGGTGAAGTCATCCGTCGCAAGGCTGGAAAGGCGGGCAAGAAGTGAGTTCCTTCGCCCCGAAAATTGTCAAGGGTTCGACTTCGGTCGCACGTCGTCGTCGCCACCTTCGCGTCCGCAAGAGGGTTACCGGCACAACACTGCGTCCCCGTCTCGTCGTCACGCGATCTGCCCGCCACTTGGTCGTGCAGGTCGTCGACGACACGGTCGGCAAGACTCTCGCATCGGCTTCCACTATGGAAGGCGATATCCGAGGGTTGTCAGGCGACAAGACCGCTCGCGCCCGCCGTGTTGGCGAGCTCGTTGCTAATCGCGCCAAGCAGGCAGGCGTCTCCGCTGTGGTCTTCGACCGTGGTGGCAACAAGTATCACGGTCGCGTCGCGGCCTTGGCGGAGGGCGCCCGCGAGGGCGGCCTAGAGTTCTAGGAGGAACTTGTGGCATCAACCCAGCGTCGTGGCGGCAGTGCCGGCGGCGGCGGCTCCGATAAGCGGGAGCGCCGTGAGCGCGCACCCCGCGAGGAGAAGTCAGCATTCATTGAGCGCGTAGTAGCGATCAACCGCGTGTCCAAGGTCGTGCAGGGCGGCCGTCGTTTCTCGTTCACTGCTCTCGTGGTGGTCGGCGATGGCGATGGTTCGGTCGGTGTCGGCTACGGCAAGGCCAAAGAGGTGCCCGCGGCTATCGCCAAGGGTGTCGAGGAAGCCAAGAAGAATTTCTTCAAGGTGCCGCGCATTCAGGGCACGATTCCTCACCCCATCACAGGTGAGGCAGCAGCTGGCGTAGTCATGCTCCGCCCGGCCGCTCCCGGTACCGGCGTTATCGCCGGTGGACCGGTTCGTGCAGTACTGGAGTGTGCTGGCATTCATGACGTTTTGTCGAAGTCGCTTGGCTCCGACAACGCGATCAACGTCGTTCACGCGACGGTCGCAGCACTGAAGCTCCTTGAGCGCCCTGAGGCTGTGGCGGCTCGCCGTGGCCTTCCGCTCGAAGACGTGGCACCTGCTGCACTGCTTCGCGCTCGCGCAGCAGGAGGTTCGTGATGGGACGTCTGAAGGTCACCCAGCGCAAGTCCAAGATCGGGGGCACGTCCTCCCAGCGCGACACGTTGCGTAGTCTCGGACTTAAGCGCATTGGCGACACTGTTGTGAAGGAAGACCGACCGGAGATCCGTGGCATGGTTTCTACTGTGTCGCACCTGGTCGCTGTTGAGGAGGTCGACTGACATGGCACTGAAGGTTCATCACCTGCGACCGGCACCCGGCGCCAAGACCGAGCGCACCCGCAAGGGCCGTGGCGAGGCATCTAAGGGCAAGACTTCTGGCCGTGGCACCAAGGGCACGAAGGCGCGCTATCAGGTCCCTGAGCGCTTTGAGGGCGGTCAGATGCCGATGCACATGCGTCTGCCCAAGCTCCGTGGCTTCACACCTCCCAACAAGGTGGTGTTCCAGGTAGTCAACGTCTCCGCGATCGAGGCACTGTTCCCCAATGGTGGCGTGATCACGGTCGCAGACCTCGTGGCCGCCGGCGCTGTCCGCAAGGGCCAGCCGGTGAAGGTGCTCGGCCGCGGAGATATCGCGGTCAAAGTTCAGGTAAGCGTCACCGCTTTCTCCGACTCGGCGAAGGCGAAGATCGAGGCGGCGGGTGGTTCAATCAGCAAGGGGTGACCCCAACTGATTGAATCCGTCCCACGATCCAAGGAGGCCACTAGTGAACTTCGGCGCATTTGCCGCTGCGTTCCGTACGCCTGACCTGCGCAAAAAGATCCTGTTCACACTCGGGGTCATTGCGCTCTTCAGGCTGGGCTCCGTTGTGCCAACTCCTGGCGTTGACTACTCCGCTATCCAGCGATGCATCGACGTGGTGCAAGACAACTCGATCTACGCCCTGGTCAACCTGTTCTCCGGTGGCGCGCTCTTGCAGTTGTCTGTCTTTGCGCTCGGCATCATGCCGTACATCACGGCGAGCATCATCATTCAGTTGCTCACAGTGGTTATTCCACGGCTTGAAGCGCTGAAGAAGGAAGGACAGTCCGGTCAGGCGAAGATCACGCAGTACACGCGCTACCTGACCATCGGTTTGGCGATCCTGCAGTCGACCGCGATCCTTTCCCTTGCTCGCACACCCGGCGCTCTCTTCCAAGGCTGCGACGAGCAGTTGATTCCCAATCAGGGCATCTGGGTCATTTTGACGATGGTCATTGTCATGACTGCTGGCACAGCAGTGGTCATGTGGCTGGGTGAGCTCGTTACCGAGCGTGGCATCGGCAACGGCATGTCGATCCTGATCTTCGCGTCGATTATCGCGCAAATCCCGCAGTCGTTCTTGAACGTTCAGAGCAGCAAGGGCTGGTTCACCTTTGCAATAACTATCGTCATCGTGCTGTTCGTCATTGCGCTCATCGTCTTCATCGAACAGGCTCAGCGCCGTATTCCGGTGCAATACGCCAAGAGGATGGTCGGTCGGAAGATGTACGGCGGAACCTCGACGTACATCCCGCTCAAGGTAAATATGGCCGGCGTCATCCCGGTTATCTTCGCCTCCTCCTTAATGTTCTTGCCCACGTTGATCGTGCAGTTGACCGGCAGCCAGTCGGAATGGGCGCAATGGATTGCGACCAACTTCTCCACTGGAACATCTTCGGCCTACTTGTGGATCTTCTTCTTCTTGACCATCTTCTTCTGCTACTTCTACGTGTCGATCACCTTTAATCCGACCGAGGTCGCTGACAACATGAAGAGCTACGGTGGCTTTATCCCGGGCATCCGTGCGGGCAAGCCGACCGCGGACTACCTCGCCTATGTGCTCAATCGTCTAACGTTCCCGGGTTCGATTTATCTCGGTCTCATCGCGGTAATGCCCGTGGTGGCATTCAATCTGCTCGATATCGGCAACCTGTTCGTCTTCGGTGGCACGAGCCTGCTGATTGTGGTCGGCGTCGGTCTCGACACGGTGAAGCAGATCGATTCCCAATTGCAGCAACGTAGCTACGAGGGCTTCCTGCGATGAGAGTCGTCTTCATGGGTCCGCCTGGAGCTGGCAAGGGTACGCAAGCTCAACTTGTCTCGACGGCCCTTGGGGTTCCGCACATCTCCACTGGTGACCTGTTCCGCGCAAATGTGGGCGGTGGCACCGCATTAGGCATTGAAGCGAAGCGCTACATGGATGCCGGCGAATACGTGCCCGACAGTGTGACCAATGAGATGGTGCGTGATCGCATCGCGAATGCGGACTGTGCTGCGGGCTTCTTGCTCGATGGCTATCCCCGCACAGTCGAGCAGGTGGCCGAACTTGATGCCATGCTCGCTGAGTCAGGTCAGCAAATCGATCGAGTTGTCGAGCTCACCGTTGTGACAGATGAAGTTGTCGGGCGACTACTGCTTCGTGCCCAGACGAGTGGACGTTCTGATGACACCGAAGAGGTCATCCGTCGCCGGCTAGAGGTTTATGCAGAGCAGACCGCTCCGCTCACTGCCGTCTACCGCGATCGCGGACTTTTAGTACAAGTGGACGGCATGGGCGAGATCGACGAGGTCAGTGCTCGCGTTCTTGCAGCCCTGCGCTGATGTTCCGCAAACGGGAGCGCATTGAGATCAAGACCCCGGCGCAATTGGCAGTGATGCGTCAGGCAGGTCTTGTTGTAGCTCGGACACTCGCATTGGTTGCTTCCGAAGTTCGTGCCGGCATCACCACAGCCGAACTCGACGAAGTCGCTGCGGAGTCGATTCGCTCCGAAGGTGCGCTACCGAGTTTCCTTGGTTACCACGGGTTTCCGGCGCATATCTGCGTATCCGTGAACGATGAAGTTGTGCATGGCATCCCAGGCGCACGGGTTCTCTCCGAAGGAGATCTGGTGTCCATCGATTGTGGGGCGATCGTCGACGGGTGGCATGGCGATGCGGCGCTATCAGTGCCAGTCGGATCGGTGGCTCCGGAACTGCTGGAGTTGTCGCGTGTCACCGAGCAGTCTCTCGTGGTCGGCATAGCGGCTGCAGTCGCTGGCGGACACATTGGTGACATCGGCTATGCGGTCGAGCAGTACGTCCGCTCACAGGGGCCTTACGGCATCGTGGAGGACTACGTGGGCCACGGCATTGGCACGGCTATGCATATGAGCCCGTCTGTGCCCAATTACGGGCGCCGGGGAGAAGGTCCCCAGATCCGGGAGGGCATGGCCCTAGCGATCGAGCCCATGGTGACTCTTGGGGCAGCTGACACCAAAGTCCTGGCTGACGATTGGACTGTGGTCACGGCAGATGGCCGCCCGGCGGCCCACTGGGAGCATTCCGTGGCCATCACAGCCGACGGTCCGGTGGTCTTGACCGCACTGTGATCGGGGGGTATTGGACCCGATTTCGTCCTTCGGGGCAGCACAGCGTAGACTGCTGCGTCGGCCCTCGGGCCAAGAACAAATCCGAAATCCCAGTACGAGATGACGAGTGAGGTTATGGCCAAGAAAGATGGCGCCATTGAGCTTGAAGGCACCATCGTCGAGTCTCTACCGAACGCAATGTTCCGAGTAGAACTCGATAACGGCCACAAAGTTCTCGCTCACATCAGCGGCAAGATGCGTATGCACTACATCCGCATCCTCCCTGATGACCGGGTAGTCGTGGAGCTCTCGCCCTACGACCTCACTCGGGGTCGGATCGTCTACCGGTACAAATAAGGCGGGAGAAATAAATGAAGGTCAAGCCCAGCGTCAAGAAAATGTGCGACAAGTGCAAGGTGATCCGTCGACACGGTGTTGTCATGGTGATCTGCGAAAACGTGCGTCACAAGCAGCGTCAGGGCTAGTCCCTCCGGTGACACAGGGAGAAAACCTGTTGCTCACCTGAACCAAGCGGTACCCGACCCCCGCATCGACACGTGCTTGATTGCGGGACGCCACCCTCGGAGAAGATGCCGAGGCCTGTCCGGGCGGACAGGAATGGTGCCGCACCAGACATCTTCATACGACACAGAAAAGAGTTACGCCCATGGCACGCATCGTTGGCGTCGACCTTCCTCGCGATAAGCGAGTGGAGATCGCGCTCACCTACATCTTTGGAGTCGGGCGTTCCCGATCCAAGGAGGCTCTGCAGGCAACTGGCATCGATCCCAACACGCGAGTGAAGGACCTCTCTGAAGAGCAGGTCATTTCTATTCGTGACTGGATCGACGTAAACCTGCGGGTTGAGGGTGACCTTCGTCGTGAAGTTGCTGCTGACATTCGCCGCAAGGTGGAGATCGGCTGCTACCAGGGCATCCGGCATCGCCGCGGACTGCCGGTCCGTGGCCAGCGCACACACACCAATGCCCGCACCCGCAAGGGTCCGCGCAAGACGGTGGCTGGAAAGAAAAAGGTCAGCAAGTAGCAGAAGCGGCCCGTCCCCATCTGACCCTCGACAGGAAGAACCCGTATGCCCCCCAAGTCTGGCAAGGCTGCTGGCGCCAAGAAGGTGCGCCGCAAAGAGAAGAAGAACGTGGCCCACGGCCACGCGCACATCAAGAGCACGTTCAACAACACCATCGTGTCCATCACCGATCCGACCGGAGCAGTCGTTGCTTGGTCGAGCGCCGGACAGGTGGGCTTCAAGGGCAGCCGCAAGTCGACACCGTTCGCTGCGCAGCTCGCCGCTGAGGCCGCTGCTCGTCGCGCGATGGAGCACGGCATGCGCAAGGTGGAGGTTTTCGTTAAGGGACCCGGTTCGGGCCGCGAGACAGCCATCCGCTCCCTGCAGGCGACTGGCCTTGAGGTCGGTTCAATTCAAGATGTGACCCCCGTCCCCCACAACGGTTGTCGGCCGTCCAAGCGCCGTCGCGTTTGAGAACGAGGAGATAAAACAACATGGCCCGCTATACCGGAGCAGACTGCAAACGCTGCCGTCGCGAAAAGACAAAGCTTTTCCTTAAGGGTTCGAAGTGCGAATCCGCCAAGTGCCCGTTCGAGAAGCGTCCTTACCCTCCCGGCCAGCATGGTCGCGGTCGTTCGAAGGACAGCGAGTACCTCATGCAGCTTCGCGAGAAGCAGAAGGCAGCTCGCATCTACGGTGTGCTCGAGAAGCAGTTCCGTGGTTACTACCAAGAAGCCCATCGTCGTCAGGGCAAGACGGGTGAGAACCTGCTGCGCATTCTCGAGAGCCGTCTAGACAACGTCGTTTTCCGCGCTGGCCTAGCCAAGTCGCGTGACATGGCGCGTCAGCTGGTTCGACACGGACACTTCGTCGTTAACGGCGTGAAGGTCGACATTCCTTCGTACCGCGTACAGCCCAGCGACATCGTTGAGGTTCGTGGCGGATCACGCGAAATGACGCCCTTTGTCGTTGCGCACGCCGAGATTGGCGAGCGTCCCGTGCCAGCGTGGCTCGAGGTCATCCCGTCCAAGATGCGGATCCTCGTGCACTCGCTTCCGGCCCGTGCGGTCATTGACACGCAGGTCCAGGAGCAGTTGATCGTCGAGCTTTACTCCAAGTAGTCCGAACCGACGTCAAATAGCGGGCGTCAAGGGAAGGAAGAAGACACGTGCTTATTTCACAGCGACCCACCTTCACCGAAGAACCAATCAGCGAGACTCGTTCGCGGTTTGTTCTCGAGCCACTCGAGCCGGGGTTCGGCTACACGCTTGGCAACTCCATGCGCCGTACGCTTCTCTCGTCGATCCCCGGAGCTGCAATTACCAGCATCCGCATCGATGGCGCTCTGCATGAGTTCACGACGATTCCTGGAGTCAAGGAAGACGTCACTGAGATCATTCTCAACATCAAGCAGATCGTCGTCTCCTCGGAGTTCGACGAGCCGGTAGTCATGTACCTGCGCAAGCAGGGTGCTGGCGCCGTCACTGCTGGTGACATTGCACCGCCCGCCGGCGTTGAGGTGCACAACCCCAATCTCCATATCGCCACTCTTAACGGCGAGGGCAAGGTTGACATTGAGTTCGTGGTTGAGCGTGGCCGTGGCTACGTTTCGGCGACTCTCAACAAGCAGCCTGGCCAGGAGATCGGCCGCATCCCGGTTGACTCGATCTATTCGCCGGTCATGAAGGTCACCTACCGCGTTGAGGCAACTCGTGTGGAGCAGCGCACCGACTTCGATCGCCTCGTCCTTGACGTGGAGACCAAGCCCTGCATGCTTCCTCGCGACGCTGTCGCATCGGCTGGCCGCACGTTGGTCGAGCTCTTCGGACTTGCGCGCGAACTCAACCTTGAGGCAGAGGGCATCGACATCGGCCCATCGCCGACGGATGCTTTCGTGGCCGAGCAGTTGACCACGCCGATCGAGCAACTTGACCTCACGGTGCGTTCATACAACTGTCTCAAGCGCGAAGGCGTGCACACTGTGGGCGAGCTCATTAGCCGCAGTGAGGCCGACCTGCTTGACATCCGCAATTTTGGTGCGAAGTCCATCGATGAGGTCAAGGTCAAGCTCGTGAGCTTGGGTCTTGCACTCAAGGACAGCCCGCCTGGATTCGACCCCGGCGCTGCCGTGTACTTGGTTGATGACGAAGACGAAGACGACGATCTCGGCCTTGCCGAGGACGAGCGGCTCTAGGACATAAGGAAGCAAGGAGAAGGACATGCCTACGCCTACTAAGGGTCCCCGTCTCGGTGGCGGGCCAGCACATGAGCGACTCATGCTGGCCAACCTCGCGACTGCTCTTTTCGAGCACGGCCGCATCACCACGACCGAGGCCAAGGCCAAGCGCCTGCGTCCCCTCGCGGAGCGGTTGATCACATTCGCCAAGCGCGGTGATCTGCACGCTCGTCGTCGTGCGCTGACTGTCGTACGTGACAAGGGTGTCATTCACACCCTCTTCACCGAGATTGGTCCGCGTTACGCGACTCGTCAGGGTGGCTACACGCGCATCACCAAGATCGGTCCTCGCAAGGGCGACAACGCCCCCATGGTGGTCATCGAACTCGTCGAGGCTCTGGCTGAGCAGGTTGTCGCTGAGGCAACCGGCGCGACCAAGCGTGCGGTGAAGGAGTCAGCTGCCAAGGCTGCTGCTCCCGTTGAGACTCCCGTAGTCGAGGAGGCGCACGTCACCGCCGAGGAGATCGCAGCCGCTATGGCCGTGGATTCTGATTCGGTCGGTGTCGAGGTTGTCGACGACGAGACTGGCGAAGCAGTGAGCCCAGTCGAGGCTGAGGCCGCAGCTGAGGCTGAGGCTGATGGCGACTCAAAGGACGACGAGAAGGCCTGATCCTGCGGTGCCTGATCTCCGGCTTCGGCTCGATATTGGGTATGACGGGACCGAGTTTGCTGGTTGGGCTCGACAGCCCGGTGAGCGCACGGTGCAAACCGAGCTCTCGACCGCGCTTGCGGCGATCCTGCATGTAGACGGGCACCTTTATGCCACGTGCGCGGGGCGTACTGATGCTGGCGTTCATGCCCGTGGTCAAGTTGCACATGTCGATGTGCCCTTTGATAAGTGGCATGCAGTCGCGAGGAAAGTCCCGTTTCGTTTGCGGGGGACGCTCCCGCCGGACATTCGTGTGACGGCTGTGCGCGAGGCCGAACCAGGTTTTGATGCTCGATACTCTGCGTTAAGCCGCCGTTACTCCTACACCCTCTGTGATTCCACCAATGGGCCAGATCCGTTAGCGCGCATGTGGGCAGTGCGTCACCCCAACACCCTTGATGTTGATCGTATGAACGCTGCGGTGCCGCAACTTCTTGGGTTGCATGATTTTGCGGCGTTTTGTAAGCAAGCTGATGGTCGCACCAGTATCCGCACTCTGCTCGATGCGAACTGGACTCGTGACGGCGAAATCGTGACGTTGTCGATTACCGCTGACGCGTTCTGCCACTCCATGGTTCGCTCACTCGTGGGTGGCTTTCTTCCTGTGGGTGATGGCCGTCGTGAGCCGGAGTGGATGGGCGAGGTCCTTCATGCAGGTGAGCGACATAACGCAGCGAATGTTGCTCCTGCGCAAGGGCTCGTACTGGAGGAGGTTGTCTATCCACCAGCAGACCAATTCTTGGCGCGGCAGGCAATCACACGCGCGATTCGTCAACTCTGACTAGATCTGGTGTGGCGGCACTCGCAGCCGTACGCCTGTGCGTGGTGAGATGGGAGGGTGACGACTTTGCGCCCGGCCCCGGAGCCAGGTCGGTTGCTATCACCGCTGCGCGTCTCGCGGGCCTATCGCAATCTGATGGTTGGCCAATTCGCTTCTCAGACGGCTATCTGGGTGATGACCATAGCGGCGCAGGTGCTCTTAGTGCGCCGTGGCGAATCCACTCTCACAATCGCATTGCTGCAATCTGCGGTCACTCTGCCTTTTTTGATCTTCACGATTCCGTCGGGCGTACTAGCCGATTTGGTTTCGCGTCGGACTGTCTTAATCGTGACCAACATCGGTGCGGTGTGTGTCGGAATTGCCCTCACCGTGACCTGCGCAGCAGATCAACTAAGCGCCGGTTTGTTGCTTGTTCTGACAGCTCTGCTCGGCTTGGCCTGGGCGGTTAATGCGCCGTCATTTGCCGCTGCAGTACCCGATATTGTCGCGCCGCAGTACTTGCCATCTGCCGGCATGCTTTCCAGCATCACATTCAACGCGGCCCGCGTTGTGGGGCCAGCTCTTGGCGGCTTTGCGATTGCTTTACTGAGTCCAACGTTGGCATTTGGATTGAGCACTCTTGGGTTCCTCGCATTCGCGATCAGCGCAATGGTCTCGCATGTTCCCAGCCAACTATCGGCTTCGCGCCGCTTCATCCCAGCCTTGCGCACGGGCTTTCGTCACGTCGCCAATGCGCGAGCCTTCCGAACAACAGTCTTTGTCACGGCTGCCTGGTTTGGTTGTGGCGGTGCGCTCTTTGCGCTGCTGCCGGTGGTAGCACTCCGCGAACTTGGTCTCGGTGCAGGTGAGTATGGCTGGGTAATGGCTGCGCTGGGTGGTGGCGCGGTCGTGGGCACAATCGTGCTTGCACCCGTGCGCAGGCGCGTGCCCGGCAATCAGTACGTCATGCTCATCATGCCTGTGTTCGCGGTCTGTCTGATCGCGATCGGTTTCATCCACCATCCGGTAGTTCTGTATCTGATCCTGCCAATCACGGGTGCAGCCTGGACTGCCGTGGGCGCAGTCTTGTTGGCGCAAAGCCAAATGTTGTTGCCTGGATGGGTGCGTGCGCGCGGGCTGGCCTACTACTTCATGGCATCGCAAGGAGGCATGGCTGCCGGCGCGGTGTTGTGGGGAGTGGTCGCTGACCGTTTTAGTCTCACGGTCGCGTTACTTGTGGCCGGCTTGTGTATTTTGCCGATCTGGCTCGTGGGGCTGCTTGGACGACTGCCTGAAGTGACCGTTATCGGTGAAGCGACAGGTTGGCCGATCGGTGAAATCGACATACCGGATGCCCATCTCGAACGACGTGCGCACGTCACGGTGGTGTGGCAAGTTTCCGACGAAGTACGCGAAGAGTTCCTCGGTGCAATGCGGGAGTTGCGACGATCACGTCGCCGCACCGGAGGGCGCGGCTGGGTGCTCACGAACGACGTCGAAGAGGGCAACATTTTTGTGGAGAGATGGGAAGTCGACTCCTGGCACGATCACCTCGAGCAACATGAGATCCGCCAGTCCCCGGAGGATACGGAGATATCCGATCGGGTGAAGGGAATCGTGGGCCCCCCGATCGCAATCAGGCATTATTTTGAAGTAGACGTGCCTGCGAGGGGAGTAGATGACCTCTGACCCCAACTTGGGGCCGGGGGCCGCGATGACGTATTGTGGGCTTCGCCGTAAACGGCCACCGCGGGGTGGAGCAGCTCGGTAGCTCGCTGGGCTCATAACCCAGAGGTCGCAGGTTCAAATCCTGCCCCCGCTACTAATTGAAAGAGGACCCCTCCTTCGGGAGGGGTCCTCTTTCAATTGATTGTGAGGTCGCCAGGATTTGGGAGGAGCAGGCGCAGCCTGAAGTCCTTCACCACCACGTTCGAACCCACCTACCAGTGCCGCCGATACTGGCTTCTAACCGACGGCCATTTCGTTCGCCGCAAGGAGCGGTCCTACGAGAAGGTGGAGAAGTCGCTGACGTTGAGCCGTGTTTTGACTCGGCGCCTCCACTGACAGGATCAACCCCTCAACCACCACGCCAATCGCGGCAGCCGCCTCTTGCGGATCGACTCCCCTTGCACATCGCCCATCGAGCAAGTGCACTAGTTGGTCCCACCACCATTGATCGAATGTCCAGGCTAGATCAGTGATCTCACGTTCGATACCGACTCGGTAAGCCGCGACGATGGACCCCCACACGCCGTGGGGGTCAGCTTCGATGGACCATTCGAGGAAAGTGACCAAGGGATTCTCAGCCGTCAATAGCATTGCCTCAATCTGCTCCTGCCTCTCGGCCAGGGTTTCGCTGACCGCCTCGCGCAGTAACTCGTCGCGATCAGCGAAGTAGTGCGTGATCGCAGACGTCGAGCGACCCACTTCGCGGGCCACTCGGCGGATCGTCACTGCCGGAACTCCCTCAGCGGCGATGACCCGAATCGTCGCCTCTTTGACCTCGTCACGCACGCCCATTTGACGAGCATACAACGAGTGTTGTACAACAGATGTTATGCCAACAGAACTGGCCCAATGGAAGGCCCGATCGATAGCTAACGCCAAGCGCGACCTTCACTGGGGGGCGTCCATCAGCGCCGTCTGGGCCCTCAGCCGCGCTTACTCACTCCTCGGCGATCCGGGTGGCGTGCTCGAGACCACCGATGACATGGCCGGCTTCGCAGACAACCCGAGTCGGATGATCCACGGCTTTCGCTCCCTGCCCGTGCAGGTGAGCTGCGACGTGCCCGCATGAGGTCCGGCATCCACTGGAGACCGATTGCACTCCTGGAGACGACCAACCTGTTCTCGGGCATGTCCAACGGCGTCGTGACGATTGCCATTCCGTGGCTCGTACTCGACGTCACCGATTCCATCGCAGCCGCCGGCCTTGTCGTAGCGATCTCCGCTCTTCCGGGTGTCCTTGCCGCTCCGCTAGCGGGTTGGGCTGTAGATCACTTCGGGCGCCGAATCGTCAGCATCATCTCCGACCTGCTGTCGGCCGTCTCCGTCGCGGCGATCCCCATCGTTGCGTTCTTCACAGAACTCAATGTTGCATGGCTGATCGGACTTGCCATGCTGGGTGCAATATTCGACCCAGCCGGTTACACCGCACGAAAGGCACTCATCCCCGATGTGGCCGAGGCGAGCCACATGAGCGTCACGCGCCTCAACGGCATTCACGAGGGCATCTTTAGTGTGGGGTGGGTCATCGGCCCGCTCGCCGGGTCACTGCTCATCGCGACGCTGGGCCCAGTGTCGGCGTTCTGGGTGCCATTCGTTCTGTTCCTCATCTCAGCATTCCTCATCGTCTTCCTGCACGTGGGTGACGCGGGTCAGGAGGCCAAGGCTGCTCGCCAGGAGGCGGGTGAGTCGCATCCCAATGCGTGGCAAAACGCAGTTCTCGGGATCAAGATCATCTGGAACGACCATGCGCTACGCGCTCTCATCCTTGCCGTGACGATTCTCGGGGCTATCTATCTGCCCACCGAATCCGTCCTGCTCCCGGCACACTTCGAACCCCTCGGACAGCCCGCTGCCCTGGGCCTCGTCCTCGCGGCGCTGTCGGCCGGCACGATCATCGGTGCCGTTGGTTACGGATGGTTGTCGCAACGCGTGTCGCGTCTCAATATCGCCCGCGCCGTCCTCATCGCCACGATCGTGTTCTATCTGCCGATTGCACTGCTCCCTCCGCTGCCGCTTATGGTCGCCGCAGGATTTGCACTCGGCTTGGCCTGGGGTCCGATGCAGCCGCTCATGAACACCGTCGTGCAACGTCGCGTGGAGCCCGATGCCCAGGGCCGTGTTTACGGTATCCAGACGTCACTCTTCTACGTCGCTCCGCCCGCAGCGATGTATCTCGCCGGAGTGCTCGCGGAGAAGTTCGGCGTCAAGCCGGTTCTCCTCGGCATCGCCGGGCTTCTCGTCCTCACCGCCCTCGGGGTGTTGCGAGTCAAGAGCCTGCGCGATATCGACTCCGATCGCATCGGCTAGGAGGCTTAGCGGGGCCGGAAAACTCAAGCTTGACTCTGCAATGCCGACAACGTCAAGGCCCACAAATGAATGAACCAAGGGCGCCCGTCCACTCGCTACCAAATCGAAGGTCGAAAGTTTTCCTGCGTATTGGACATTCCCATGTCAGCGGTACACATCACGTCGGTGCCCGATGCGCACCACGTGGATAAGGAGCACGTCGTCTAGGACCTCATAGACGAGCCGATAATCGCCTACGCGAACCCGATACACGTCGGCCTCGCCGGAAAGTGCAACACAGGCAGGGGGCCGCGGGGCACCGGCGAGAAGCTCGATTGTGGCGCGGATGCGCTGCTGATCTCGACGTTGCAGGGAGCCTAAGGATTTCGCGGCTCGCCGAGCAATGCGGATTTCGTAGTGCTTGCTCACACCAAGCCGAGTTCGGCTTTGACCTGCTCCCAGGGGACGTAATCGCCCTCATCACGGGCAAGCGTGAGTTCAGCTCGGTCGAGGGCATCCTCCGCATCCAGGAGGAGACGCTCGAAGATGTCGGGATCCACCACGACGGCGACGGCCTTGCCATGACGGGTCAGATAGACAGGTTCTCCTGAGCGCGAGGCGCCGGCTATCACGTCCGCAAGGTGCTCGCGGGCTTCACTGACAGGAATCTCGCTCATGTACATATTGTACAATTCAAGACGTTCGGGTGCAAGGGTGCGTCCCACGCTTTGCCTGTCCGCTACGAGTGAGAAGACCCAGGGAGCATCCCTTTGGCCTTCTTCCTTGTGTGGACGAGATTCTTTCGTATCAAAATGTTGCATTATTGCTATGTAGCATTTATGCTGCCTTCATGGGACGCAAGAGCAAAGCAGAGGAACCCGCGGTATTCAGCCGGCTTGAGGAGTGGCGTGTTGCTCGAGGCTTGAGCCGACAGGAGCTCGCCGACGCAGTCTCAGTCCATTACCAAACCATCGGCTATCTCGAACGTGGTGAGTACTCACCCAGCCTCGCCCTGGCGTTGCACATCGCATCGGTTCTCGACGTCCCGCTTGAAGAACTCTTCTCGCTACAACCATTCACCAAGTCCCGCAAAGGAGTATGACTATGTCGCGCCTACGGACAAACCGACAGGAGCGTAAAGAGGCCAATCTCGAGCGCAGGGTCGAGCGCATCCAGCGTGACCACAAGTTTCAACGACTGCGCACGCGAAATAGCCGGCGAATCCTCGCGGTCATCAGCACCCTTCTCTGCGTAGCCATCATCCCTTCATTCACGCAGGGTGGTGGGATCGTGGGCATTGCTGTAACGATCGCGGCTTGGTGCAGTTGGTGGGTGCTACGCATCTCGACCCGCACGGTGGCCGAGCTGCCGGAGCGGTTCCTGGATGAGCGGCAACGTGCCGTGCGCAATCGCGCGTATTTCTACGCTTACCTGATTCTTGGATGGATTGTGTCCGGGTTATTGGCCATAGGTCTGGTCGTATTCGTCTCAGTCTCAGTGAATGACTCATTGACTTTCACTGCGACCTGGGTTCAGGGCGTCGGATTGGTCCTGTGCCTTACCTTGTTTATCTCCCTGCTCCCGAGCATGGTGGTGGCATGGAGTGACGCGGGGGAGAATCGCGCTGAGGTGGAATCAGGAGCTTGATGGGTCAGCCCGGCACGGCAAAGTGAGGGGGGCATCTTCCAGCCTGCTATCCGCGAGCTGAAGGAGATCGACTACCAGCGACAGCACCCCTCCATCCTCACTCTTGGGGTAGTCATAAAAGATTCTCAACATTAGTAGACAGTATTCTCTAAAATAATGTATGGTATTTAGAGAATTTACCCTATAAGAGGTGGAAGGGAATCGCCATGAGAAAGAGTCGCCCGAATGTGTCCAGCAAGTGGAAAGTGGGAATCGGTGCAGCGGCTTTGGCCACAGGGCTCCTTTCTTCCTTGGGGAATGGCTTTACCTCGGCGAATGCCTTTACGCCGGCGAATCCCTCGACTGGTTGGGATGGCAATGGTGCTCCGACGGTGCTGAAGACTGCGCCAGCCGGCACACCTATAAATGCGCCGGCAAAGAACACGATCTTTGCCTGTGTCCCGGTGCAATTGCCAAATGGTCAGACGATCACAGTTGGCCAAACGGTTGGCACACAGTTGACGCGAGCGCGAACACCCTGGGTACAAAATGGCAAGGTGGTAATTTCGGAGATCGAGAAAGTGCCGGGTAGCGTGAAGATGAGAAGTGTCTTCAAGATCACGAAGACCAAAACTACCCGCATCCTCAAGGGCAACGGCATTCCGAATCATCCGATCGGCCGATTCCCGATTCCCCAGAATTCCGCGTCCTACAAGTACTACGCTGCTCTTCCCGCTGAGGGTTATGCCAACGCTGCGGAGATTCCGGTCAAGCCATACCACCTGGAACTTACGCTTCCCAAGCACCCTAAAGTCGCAAAAGAGCCGAGCTGTTTTTCATCACTGATGATCGGCGTTGCTCTTACCGGTGCTGCATGGCACGCTGAGGTGGCCTTGGATGCACTCGGCAATGCTTATGACCCGAATGCCGCATTGCCGACTGATCGCTGTTTTGGTCATCCATATGCACAGCAGTATCACTACCACGGCTATTCATGGAAGTGTCTTGACCAGGGTGATGCGGGTGAGCCGTCTCCCCTTCTGGGCTACGCCTTGGATGGTTTCGGCATCTACGGTCCCCGTGGGGCAGATGGCAAGGTCGTGACAAATGCGCAGCTCGACGAATGCCATGGCATGGTGAGCGAGGTCGTATTCAACGGCAAGAAGCAGGAGATCTATCACTACGTGCTCAATAACGAGTATCCATACTCGATCGGCTGCTTCCGTGGTACCCCCCAGCACATGGGTGGAACGCACTAACTCGCGACAGCAAGGATAATCTATGGCAAAGCCATCAGAACGAACGTGGAATCGTGGGCGCTACTGGGCGGCCACGATTGCACTGTGCGCACTACTGATCTTTTCTGCTGTGCTTGTCATTCGCAATGCAACTTCAGCGACCCAGATATCCGGTGAACTTCAAGTGCCGGAATACCTAGGGATCTATGTCCTGCCAGTGGCCCAGATTCTGGCCACTGCAATCATCTTGTGGCGAAAGTTGCCCACTGTGCGCGTATTCGCCTACGCGTGGGTGCTGTTCTACTTCGTGATGGAGTTGATCCTGCTCATCAACGTGCAGGATTACACCTTGGCCGCGTTCTCCGCGTTCAAGATAGTGGTGTGGGCTCTGGCTTTCTGGTGGGATCGCAACAGAATCTCGCGCAGCAGGTCTACGTAGTAGGGATCGAACGCAGATAACCCGAGATCATCACGGCAAGTTCCGTAGCGCGCACGTTCTGGCTCATGGTGATGCGAGAGAATTCGCTTTGGTCAAGCATGACGTGCTGGAACATTGCAGCGAGGATCGTACGCCAGGCGGTATCAATTCTCCGCTTGGCGGCAGCGCTAGAGGCGTCGGGGAGGAAGCTCCCAACTACGCCAACAAACGCATCATTACCACCCAGATTGAATTGCGCCCCCATGGACCGCGCAGTCTCGTCTTGCGAGTTTCCCACCGCGAAAAAATACACCGGGGCTCTATGCCGGTCGACAATGTCAAGGGCGGCTTTGGTCAAACTCAGTATGGCTGATTCCAGATCGGGCTGCGCGGCGGCTTTCGCAATTATGGGTACCATTTCGGATGCGATAATTCCGAGCACCCGCTCATGCATTGCCTCGAGGAATCCGTTCATGTCGCCAAAGCGCGCATAGAACGAGCCGGTGGACGTCTGAGAACGTTCGATGACGGCCTCGAGGGTCAGAGCCGGGCTACCGCCCTCGTAGAACAGTTGTTCGCCAGCTTCGAGCATGCGATTCATCGACTCGACACTGCGCGCTTGCACCGGTGCTTTTCGAACCATGATCAACCCCGTCTAGGCAAAGGGACCTCCCCAGAATAGCGCGATGATCCAGTAGTGGGGCGGGAATTGAAGAACAGTTTCGAACTGTCCCTCTATTTAAGGACTTTCACGTCTGTGGGCTTAGGCAAGCAGTGAACCGCCTGTGCTAACTTCTCCAACTGGCTTGTGGTGGCCTTAGATGGGGCAGAAGGTGTCATGAGAGCAACTTCGTTCAGAGCATCGTAGGGAGACGCGAAGTGACACTAGTGATCGTGCTTGCCTACGCGGTGGGGGCTTCAGCGGGATTTGCGATTGCTCGCACAGGCAAACTCGCTGGGGAGTGGCGGGTCTTCATCCGCACCCAGCTGTTGCTGTCGAGCGCACTGATCTCGCTGCTCGCTGGTTGGCAGTTGGGTGGCTGGTCAGACCTGCTGTGGCCGGTACTAGTTACAGCTATCTGCGTTCTTCTCATCGGAGTGGCCTACCTGCTCACGCCTCGATCACCAAGCCGCACGGCTCACGCGGTTTTGGGAGGATGGTCCGCCATCCCCAACCCATCGTTTTGGCTGGTCCCCATGTCCGACGCGATCGCCGGCACAGCAGGGGTGGTCGTTGCGGTCTTTATTGACCGACTGGCCCGTGCTGTATTCGGTGTATTCGTCTGGATTCTGCGTCGACACGCGCCCATCCCACAGCGAAAGCGCACCTCGTTTATTGACGAGGCGCCGTTCATCGCGCTGGTTGTCGGACTGGTGCTCAATTATTTCTCTGATGCACCTGCGTGGGCGGGCACAGTAATTGAGTGGGCGGCGCCGGTGTTGGCAGCTACAGGTGCTGCCGTATTCGTTGGATCAGTTATGCACCCCAGTCAGCGGATTCCATGGCGGCCCGGTGTGCGAGTGTGGGTTATCCTCACCGTCGTACGCATTGCCCTGATGGTGCCGCTAGTCCTTCTTGCACCAACGCCCGCAATTGCGGCTGTTTTGGTGCTTGGCACCTTCAGCATCCCGGCGTTCTTTCCGCCACAGTTCTCGGTGCTGTACGGATACGCCGATTCAGTTGTGGCGGCTTCGGTCCGCCTAGCCTGGTTCTTAGCTCCGATCGGTGTGATAGCCGGCCTATTTATCATGCGGCAATAGGCGCGAGGGCCAAGAACCTTTCAGCCCATGCGGAGTGCGATTGCGATCTCGCGGATCATGGACTCTTGCGCTGCCACGATCTTGTGCTCACCGAGCGCACGCCACAGATCACCCGGGTCTAGCCCGAACTCCGCGGAAACTGCCATGACCTGTGGCGCGTAACCGCTGAAGACCCCAGCTAATCCACTCTCGAGAGTTGAGGCTGTTGTTCGCGGCAGGTTGTCTGGAAACTCATTTTCTAC
>CAINMH010000039.1 GCA_903850745.1 uncultured bacterium | reverse complement strand
CCCATCCTGTGTCGGTACGGTGCACACCGTGAACTTTTCGCGCCCGGAGTACCAGATCACAATTTGCGGATCGTAGGTGTTTATCGTCTGAGTCTGGACACGAGGCGCCATCGTGCATCGCCTAGACCAGGTCAGGGGGCGATTATTCTGGTCGAGCTGATAGAGGCCGACAACGGAGCAGCCACCAAAGGCGACCGGCAACAGATTGAGGTTGCGCTTCTTCGCCTCCATGTTGATGGTGTTCATCAACTCAGCCGGAATGGAATCTCCGACAACCATGACGGTGGGAAGAGACGGATTATTGGCGCCCCCCAGACTATTGGGAGATATCAGGTCCACACTGCGCGGCACTGCCGAATGAGCAGCAGTGGTAGCTCCCAAGGTAACGCTCACAAGAAGTGCCAAAGCGGCCAGAACGTGCCTCGCACGCACCTTCACCAGCCTTGGCCTTCGAATAAGCATTTCAACAGCCTAGAACGAAGGCCCCGGTATTGCGACAGCGAAACCCCTCGCAAGCGACTGACCGGTCAGTTGGGTCACTTGACCTCAAGCGTGGTGCGCAACCTGACTGCCGACCCAGTCGCCCGGCACTGAAGGTCCCATGCCGGTTGAATCTGGCGCCAACCCGGGTAGCTCTCGACGGCCACGGCCGACAACGCCCCACCCCGGCAGGTCACCTCGAGTCGAGTGCCATCGGAGTAGCGAGCCCCACCATCTGTGGGCGTCCAACCGGGCGCGAGTTGCCAGTGCTGCACCCACTCTTGCTCGGGGTTCCCACTCGATGCAATATCCGTAACTGCAATGCCGCGAGGGGCAATCTTGATCGTTCGTTCGCGACGAATACCGAACGTGTCATCAACAAGTCGATACTCGTTATCGTCCAGACGCTTCGCTTCCGTCGCGGGGTTGATAGTGACATTGAGTGGTTCCAGGACCGAATGCGCCGCCATACCTCGCGCATAGGTGAGTCGATCATTGACCGTTTTGTCATAGAGGCCACGATCCGATAACACCGGAATGTCCTGGACAAACCAGGTGACTGCACCATGATCAGAGTGTCCATGCAAGCTCGCTTTGGGCCCAAAGCGAAGTACGTAGTGCGTGCGACCGGGAAGGGTGTTGGCGGCCCAACCGGCACGAGGGCACCACAACCGTTGGCCGTTGGGCTCCACGGCTGGTGCGAGACCATCACCGATGTGTTCCAGCACTCCGTCTGGGCGTGCCAGAGCGCGCAGCGCATACCTCGGGCCTGAAAGCTTGTAATCGAGCAAGTTGGCGACTTCAGACCAGAGCGAAACATTGAGCGCCTGATAGCCACTCGACTGTTCGCGGGCCATCCCGCACGCACTAAAAACCTTTGGCAAATCGCGCTCAAGGCGTTCCAAGGATACGGAGGTCCACTGTGGCCGAGCGAACGTCTTGGCGGCGCGAATCATCGCAAGACTCGTCAGAGCCCCATGGTTATGGGGCAACGACCGCGGCCATCCCGAATAGCGCTTCGGATCCATCAATGCATCACCGAGTTCCCGAGCCACCGCGACTAGACGATCGTCCCGGGTCATCAGGTACAAACAGCGAACGGTGATAAGTCGGTTGCGAATCGCGCCCGGAGTCCAGCCCGTTGCCACTTGAGTTGCCGGCGATGCGCTCGTACCTGGATCCGGAATCGCGTTGGCTTGGTCTACAACTGTGCGTACTGCGAGCGGAGCATTCTCGAGGGCAAGTGGCACTACCCACACAAGAGCCTGAAACCACAGCGCCCACGACGAGTTTCGGATCACATCTGCGTTATAGGCGTCGCGCCAACCTTGCGGAGACAAGGACACCCAACGCCCATCGAAGCGAACCCGACGCTCGGAGGCCACCTGCGAAATGTCCGCCTGCCATCGCGCTGATATGCGTGGGATTTCGGCGCACCCCGCGGGGACCGTCTCGCGTTGGGCCACAGCCTCTGTAGGCGAAGGTGCGACCATGCCGACGAGTGACGTTGAAGCAACCCCAAAACCAAGCAGTGCGGTGCCCACAGCTACTCGGATGACACACATAAGTCCAACCGTAACCCGTGAACTCTGTGAAGACGGTCTACACACTCAGCCGGCGTGTACTTGCAACCTTTCGCCACCCGAAGCAACGTCTATCCGAACCACCTCGCCATCACGCACGGCCCCGGAGAGGATCTCCTTTGCCAGCGGGTCGCCGATAGCGGTCTGGACCAATCGACGCAGTGGTCTAGCACCATACGCAGGGTCAAATCCACGATTAACCAGCCATGCAATGGCGTCTTCATGGACATTCAACGTGATGCGCCGATCCGCCAATCGACTTTGAAGTGCATCGAGTTGTAGTTGTGCGATGCCCGCAAGTTGCACACGATCGAGTGGTTCGAAAGTCACCATTGCATCAAGGCGATTGAGGAACTCCGGGCGGAAGTGTTGGCGTACGGCTGCCAAGACCTGCTCTTTACGGACCTCGAATGACTGGCTGAGATCAACCAGAAAATTCGATCCGAGATTTGATGTCAGGATCAAAATCACGTTACGAAAGTCAACAGTGCGGCCCTGCCCATCGGTGAGACGACCATCGTCGAATACCTGTAGCAGGATGTCGAACACCTCGGGGTGCGCCTTCTCCACTTCATCCAACAGCACGACTGAGTAGGGCCGACGCCGGACCGCTTCAGTGAGTTGACCCCCTGCTTCGTAGCCGACATAGCCGGGTGGAGCGCCAACAAGTCGTGCAACAGAGTGCTTCTCTGAGTATTCGCTCATATCAATACGCACCATTGCGCGTTCATCATCGAAGAGGTAGTCCGCGAGAGCCTTAGCTAACTCCGTCTTACCGACACCGGTTGGCCCGAGGAACAGGAAAGAGCCGGTCGGCCGATTGGGATCAGCGATCCCAGCTCGCGATCTCCGCACAGCATCCGAGACTTCTCTGACCGCCT
Organism: uncultured bacterium; assembly: GCA_903850745.1. Classification (GTDB taxonomy): domain Bacteria; phylum Actinomycetota; class Actinomycetes; order S36-B12; family S36-B12; genus CAINMH01. The sequence continues at coordinate 3,832 of CAINMH010000039.1, read as the reverse complement.
CGGACTGACCGATCACACGACGACCGAGTTCTTCCTCCATGCGAAGTAACTTTGCGCTCTCGCCTTCAAGGAGGCGGCCAGCGGGAATTCCGGTCCATGCGGCCACGACCTCGGCAATATCGTCGGCCGTGACCTCTTCTTTCACCATCGCTGATCTTTGATTAGTCTCTGCCGTCATGACGGCGAGTTCGGCTTCGAATGCCGGGATGTCGGCGTAGAGAATTCGTGACGCCTGTTCGAAGTCCCCCGACCGCTGAGCCCGATCCGCGATGGCACGTAGCTCATCGATAAGCACTTTGAGCTCACCAATTCGGTCAAGTCCGGCCTTCTCGGCGTCCCAACGAGCCCTGAGGCCTCGCAGGTCCTCATCCTTGTCGGCAATCTCAGCACGAACTTTCTCGAGGCGTTCGCGTGATGCGTCGTCAGATTCCTTGGCGAGAGCGAGCTCTTCCATACGAAGGCGATCGACCTGTCGTTGCAAGACGTCTATCTCCACCGGTGAGGAGTCGATCTCCATACGCAATCGCGCAGCCGACTCGTCCATGAGGTCGATGGCCTTATCCGGAAGGAAGCGTGCAGTGATGTAGCGATCCGACAAAGTCGCAGCGGCTACGAGGGCTGAGTCAGAGATGGCCACCTTGTGGTGTGCCTCGTACTTCTCCTTTATGCCACGCAGGATGGCGATCGTGTCCTCGACGCTTGGCTGGTCAACGAGCACCTGTTGGAAACGTCGTTCAAGTGCGGGATCTTTCTCAATGTATTCGCGATATTCGTCGAGGGTCGTTGCACCGATCATGCGAAGCTCGCCACGGGCCAGCATGGGCTTGAGCATATTGCCCGCATCCATTGCGGAATCACCACCAGCGCCAGCACCTACAACGGTGTGCAGCTCATCGATGAAAGTGACTACTTGACCATCACTGTTCTTGATCTCGTCCAACACAGCCTTGAGGCGCTCTTCAAATTCACCGCGGTACTTTGCGCCAGCGACCATTGCACTGAGATCAAGTGAGATTAGCGTTTTGCCCTGCAAGGACGTGGGTACGTCGCCTTCGACAATGCGCCGTGCGAGACCTTCGACCACGGCCGTCTTGCCAACGCCGGGGTCGCCAATGAGTACGGGGTTGTTCTTTGTGCGACGCGAAAGTACCTGTATCACGCGACGAATCTCTTCGTCGCGACCAATCACAGGATCGATCTTGCCTTCGCGTGCTCGAGCAGTCAGATCGACACCGAACTTTTCCAACGCCTGGAAAGTGCCCTCCGGGTCAGCGCTTGTCACTCGTGCCGCTCCACGCAGTTGATTGAGCGCGTCGATTAGGGCAGAGGGAGTTGCTCCCTGTGCAGTGAGCAAACCGGATGCTGCTGAAGGCGTCGACGCAAGCCCAACGAGCAGATGCTCGGTACTAACGAATTCGTCACCTCGCTGTGTCGCAAGGTCCTGAGCCGCAGTGAGCACCTGGTACGAGACTGCGTTTAGTTGAGGTGCGCTAACACTCGCACCGGAAGCGCTTGGCAAAGCAGCTACCGCCGCACGCACTTGCTGGGTGAGACTTGCACGATTGGCTCCCACTGCGTCAATGAGCGCAGTAGCAATTCCTTCACCCTGCTGCAGAAGTGAGTCAAGAATGTGCAGCGGCTCTACTTGTGCATTGCCACCGCTCGCGGCAAGACGTACGGCAGCGCCGAGCGCCTCGTTGGCCTTGGTAGTGAACTTGATATCCATATCTTCTCTCTCATAATCATCTGCTCGTCCGACGGCGCTGTGGGTTCCACAGCACCAGCGCGGTCGAGGCTTTCTCACTCGTCAACTCATGAAGCTGTCTACGCAGCTGCGCGACCTCTGCTTCGAGTTCGAGTACGCGTTGAATTCCAGTGAGGCTTACTCCAGCAGCGGACAGGTCCGCCACCTCCTGAAGACGTGCGATATCTCGCGCGGAGTAAAGCCGATTGCGACCTCCGACGCGTTCAGGAACGACGAGCCCAAGCCGGTCGTATTGGCGCAAGGTTTGCGGGTGCAGCCCGGACAGTCGAGCCGCAACGGAGATTGCGAAGACCGGGGTGTCCTCGTCGAGCATTCGTGACATCACTCACCTGCCTTAGCAGCGGCTAGCAAGTCCTTGCGTGGATCTACGTTGTCGCTTAACGAGGCATACGCCTCGAGGGCGGCGCGAGCTTCGTCGCTCATCTCGACTGGAACGAGGACGTTGACGGTCACCATCAGGTCGCCTGCACCATCCTTGGTGGGAACGCCCTTGCCGCGAACCCGGAAGGTGCGGCCACTCGCAGTGCCGGCGGGAACCTTCAAAGTCACTGTGCCTGCAGTGGTGGGTACGACGATCGCCGCACCAAGAGCAGCTTCGGCAAACGAAATCGGGACGGTCACCGTGAGGTTGTCGCCGGATCGACCGAACACCGGGTGCGACTCGACATGCACGATGACGTACAGGTCACCGCTAACGCCTCCGCGCTCACCGGGCGCCCCTTTGCCTTTGAGCCGAATGCGAGCATTGTCCTTGACTCCTGCGGGAATGCGAGCTTGGACAGTGCGGGCACTCGTACCTCGCCCCGTGCCACGGCACGAAGGACACGGATCTTCCACTACGACGCCACGCCCGCCACACGAGGAGCACGGCTCTGCGAACGCGAATCCGCCGGCGTTGCGGGCCACCTGTCCGGCGCCTTCGCATGTCGGACATGTGCGAGGTGCAGTGCCGGCACGTGCACCCGTGCCACGACACGAAGCACATGGAGCATCACTGGCCAGACGCAGTGGCACCGTCACACCTGTGAGTGCAGCATCGAATCCGATGCTCAACTCGCTCTCGAGGTCGCTGCCCTTCTTCGGGCCACGCGGCGTCTGGCGGCCACCTCGCGCACGTTGCTGAAAGATGTCGCCGAGCAGATCACCAAATCCGGCGCCACTACTGCCGAACATATTTGAGTAGTCAGCACCGCTGGTGTACTGCGCACCACCGCCGCTACCAAATGGGCTGCTGCGCATGCCACCGCCAGCGAACAAGGTCCGTGCTTCGTCGTACTCCTTGCGCTTATCCGTATCGGATAGCACGTCGTACGCCTCAGACACGGCCTTGAAACGCTCTTCAGCCGCAGCATTGCCAGGATTCTTATCCGGGTGGAGCTCACGGGCGAGAGAGCGGTACTTCTTCTTGATCGCATCTGCATTGGTGTCTTTTGCAACACCAAGGATGGAGTAGAAGTCCTTCTCCAGCCAGTCCTTATTCATGATCCGTCGGCCACCCCGACACGCGCCGGACGAAGCACACGACCTGCATATCGATATCCAGGTTGAAACAACGTCGCGACAATAGGAGCATCTAGACCTTCACGGACCTCACTGGTTAACGCCTCATGCAGCTCGGGGTCAAATGCTTCATCCACTGCACCGAAACGTTCGAGGCCATAGCGCGAGATAGTTGACTCAAGGTTTTCAGCGACCGTGCGGAACGCGCCCTCAAGTTCACCATGCTCACGGGCCCGCTCAATGTCGTCGAGTACCGGAAGCAAGTCGGCGATTACAGCACCGATAGTGAGCAGTCGCGCTGCCTCACGGTCGCGTTCGACGCGCTTGCGATAGTTGGCGTATTCGGCGCTCACACGTCGGAGGTCATCGGTGAGTTCGGCGACCTTGGCGTCAATCTCATCGACTTCGACTTCGACAACCTCCAGCGTCTCTGGAGGTGTACGCATCTCGAAGGTATCCGGGTCGATCCGACGTTTGTCGGTGACCCGGATCCCCTCATGCTCATGCTCTTGCTCAGTCACTTCTGCGTTTCCTCGTCCACGATCTCGGCATCCACGACATCGTCGT
>CAINMH010000038.1 GCA_903850745.1 uncultured bacterium | reverse complement strand
GCGCCCATCAAGTTTGGCTAACGGTCGATCGACACATTGAGCCAGAATTGCGTCGTATCGACCGCGCCACCGCAGCGTGCCATAAGCGAGTTCGGTGGCAAAAGCCGCGTCTCGACCGGACACACCGACTTTGTCAAGAATCCCGCTCCACACGAGATTTGCATAGGCGTCACGAGCGGCAACCTCATGCAGGAGGTCATACGCGGCCCGTCGAGCTAAGTCGACACTCATACGAAGGACTCTCCAGACTCGATACGAACTCCTCGCGCCCAATCAGCTGCGGGCATTTGTCGCTTGCCGGTGGGAACAACTTCACCAAGCTCAATCGCCTGCGTTGCGGTGCCCACTAACACACGTGTGCGCTCAACCGCGATGACTCCCGGCGGCAAAGTGACTTCCCGATCCGTCGAGACGGGCAGGAGTCGCAAGCGTTCGGCACGAAATGTCGTCCACGCCCCCGGCGAAGGAGTGCAGGCGCGAACAACGCGCGAGACTCGAAGAGCTGTCGTCGCCCAGTCAATGCGTGCATCATCAATGGCAATTTTGGGTGCATAGGAAACCCCGTCCGCGGATTGTGTTCTTGGATCGAGACCACCGTGCTCCCACGCATCCAATGTGCGCACCAGAAGTTCTGCGCCACTCACTGAAAGTCTCTGCAGGAGTTCACCAGCGGTGTCAAGGGGGCTTACAGACTCAGTCAGCATGCCCAGTGTGGGTCCAGTGTCCATGCCTTCGTCGAGCAAGAACGTTGTCGCCCCAGTGACATCATCCCCATGCAGAATGGCAGCCTGCACCGGTGCAGCGCCGCGCCAAGCCGGAAGAAGCGAAAAGTGCAGATTGATCCAACCCCGCAACGGAATAGCGAGCACATCAGTGGGGAGGAGTGCACCATAGGCGACCACTGGACAGCACTCCGGTTGCAGTTCACGCAGCAATCCGACAAATTCGGACTGTCGCGGATTAGCGGTGATCACTGGTAGGCCGAGTTCGAGCGCACGTGCGGCAACCGCGCTCGGCGAGACGCTACGTCCACGCCCCGAAGCAGCTGGTGGGCGAGTAACCACTGCAGCAATCTCGTGCTTCGATGCATGGAGCGCTTCGAGGCTGGGTACTGCAACGTCGGGCGTGCCCGCGAAAACTAGACGCATCGAATCAAAGCCACTTGGCAGACAGCGTGTGTGGGCTTATGCGCACCTCGGGTGCGGCTTCGCCGAACCACTCCGACTCGCGAATAGTGCGCATCGCCTCTTTGCGAAGCTCGGGGGTTAGCCGGTCGATGAACAAGACCCCGTCGAGATGATCGGTTTCATGCTGAAGGGCTCGCGCGAGCAAATCTGATCCCTCGATCTCGACCGGCTCGCCATACATGTTCATTCCTCGTGCGACCACCTGTTGGGAGCGCACAGTGTCGAACGATAAATCGGGCAATGAGAGACATCCCTCGTCACCCTCTTGAGTCTCCTCAGACAAAGACAGGATGGGATTGATCAGATGACCAATCTCGTCATCGACCCACCATGTGAACACCCGAAGGCTCACGCCGATCTGTGGGGCGGCTAGGCCAGCACCGGGAGCATCCTTCATCGTGTCGGTGAGGTCTCGCACGAGAAGTCGAAGTTCTTTGTCGTAGGTGTCCACTGGCGCGGCGGGCGTGCGCAGCACAGGATCCCCAAAGAGGCGGATGGTTCTGACTGCCACGACGACTCCTGCCCTGAGATCTGTTGCCTGACAGTCTACGTGTCAGCCGATCTCCATTGGATCCACGCGCACTTCGACACTGCCGGGGCTCCGATGCGCGCTACGAATCGCTTGGGCATCATGCAAGGCACGCGCAAGAGCCATGCCCTCCTTTCGCGTGATGGAAAGTAACGCTCGCACCGCATCTGGTGCCTCTCGGCGTGGCGCGGGTACGGGCCCAAGCACTCGGGTACCGGTAGGCAAGCTCGCGATAGAGAGCATCTCCGCCACCGCGGCCTGCTCGCCAGTCAGAGCCGCCATCCGAACGGCCGGCGGAAGCCCTAGGTGTTCACGCTCAGCGAGTTCGCGACTGCTGAACCAGACGGGATCCCATCGCATGAGTGCTTGTACAGCGGGAATTGCCTGATCTGCCGTCACGACTACTGGAGCTCCCGGACGCGCTAAAGCGGCCGCGTTGCACCATCGCCGCAACGCTTCTTCACCAGCGCGAAGTCCGGGTCGCTCCAACAACGCGCGGGCATCGAGAAGAAGTACGGCGGCGTAGCCACCTTCGGCCTGCGGCTCGGCACCGGTGGTCGCGACCACGAGGGCCGGAGCCGAATCCACTGAACTGACAACATGCTCCCCATCGGAGCGAATTACGCGAGCTCCCGGAAAAGCCCGGCCCAGCTCTTCTACAGTACGCGCCGAACCGATCACCTGTGCGCGGACCGCGGTGCCGCCACAGGTCGAACATGCGTGCGTCGACGCACGAGCACCACACCACACGCACATTGGAGCTTGCTCAGTGCGCGGAATCTGCAACGGGCCTGCACACGATGCACATCGCATAGGTGAGCGACAGGTGCCACACGCAAGTCCGCGCGCGTAACCGGCGAAGGGCACCTGCACCAGCACGGGACCCGAAGCTAGAGCAGCCTGTGCTGTGGTCCACGCGTTGTGCGGAATACGCGCGGCTGTTGCAGCAGGATCCCGTTCACGCTCGAAGTCGCCACCAGACGAGGCTACGCGCGGTGCCACGCTGCGCAATGCGGGACGACGCGGCAGGACTGCCTTTGCCCAACCGGAGTCGATAAGAACTTGGACTTCCGGGGTTCGCGCATAGCCCGCAAGAACAAGTGGCACGGACTGTAGGTGCGACCGCAAGGCGAGCACCTCCCGCGCATGCCAGTACGGAAATTGAGGCGACGAATACAGATCGTCGCCATCGTCCCAACAGACCATGAGCCGCAGATGTGTTACCGGAGCAAATGCCGCAGCACGGGTACCAACTACGACGCGCGCGTTGCCTCGCAGCACATCAAGGAACGCGCGGTACCGGCGTTGTGGACCGAGATCGGCAGTCAGTGCGACAGCAATGCCCTTCCCCAGCGCTAGATCAGCGGCAGCAGTGACCCGTGCGACGTCACGAGCGTCTGGAACGACAATGAGCACATCGCCACCTGAGGCCAGCGCTGCTTGGGCGAGCACGAGAATCTCAGCAAAGGGATCGCGGGTCGGCAACATGCCGATCGCTGCGCGAGGACACGACGACCCATCGGCAATGCGTTCGAGGAGCGCCTCACCACCGACATAGTCGGTCCACGGGCCAGCTCCGGGCGTTTCCCAGACGCCTTCACGTGCGACGTCAGGCGCCGCTTCAGCCCGAGCATGGCGTGGTGGTACGGCGAATCGAACGACATCCGCGAGCGTGGACGAATACCGCTCAGCAACTGCGCGACACAGTTCGAGCACGTCGTCTCGGAGCACGACCTCGCTCGACACAACAGAACTCAAGGGCGAAAGTCGGCCCTTGTGCGTGGTCTCGGACTCACGAGAGAGCACAAAGCCATCAACAAGTCTTCCGGCGAACCGCACGCGAACCCGAACTCCAGGCATGGCTTTAGCCGACATGGATTCGGGCACAAGGTAGTCGAACGGGCGATCGAGGTGGGGCAAGCCCACGTCGACGAGCACCCGAGCGATATCTCCGGCGGTCGAGGTCACCCCCGCATCATGACAGTGCGGTCAGACTCCTGCGGCCGAGCGCAGCGCATCGATCCGGTCTGTGATCTCCCAGGTGAAAGTCGGACCCACTGCGGTGCGCTTGCTGGGGTTGTCATTGTCGAGGAGTTCGTTGGTGCCGGACGGACGGCCAAAGTGCCCATAGGCCGAGGTGACCCGGTAGATCGGCCGGAGCAGTTGCAGGTCCCGCACGATCGCGGCCGGACGGAGGTCGAAGGTGTCGAGTACTGCCTGCTGGATGCTCTCGTCAGGAAGCACTCCTGTGCCGAAAGTCTGCACGAACACGCCAACCGGATGTGCCTTTCCAATCGCGTACGCGACCTGAACCTCGCAACGACGCGCAAGGCCGGCGGCGACAACGGTCTTAGCTACCCAGCGCATCGCATAGGCAGCTGAACGATCCACCGTGGACGGGTCCTTGCCGGAGAAAGCACCTCCGCCGTGACGCGCCATGCCGCCATAGGTATCGACGATGATCTTGCGGCCCGTAAGGCCCGCGTCACCCATGGGTCCGCCGATCTCGAATCGACCTGTTGGGTTGACGAGAAGACGGAAATCACTCGAGTCGAGATCCACCGTCTCCAGAATCGGCTCGACGACGAGCCTGCGAATATCTGGCGACAAGGTCGCCTCGAGATCGACTTCTTTCGCGTGTTGTGAGGAGACGACGATCGTGTCGATGCGCACCGGACGATCTTGGGCGTCGTACTCAATGGTGACTTGGGTTTTGCCATCAGGGCGTAGGTAGGGAGCAAGCCCATCCTTACGAACCGCAGTCAGTCGCTCGGCAAGACGATGGGCAAGCGAAATGGGAAGTGGCATGAGCTCGGGCGTGTCATCACACGCGTAGCCGAACATGAGGCCCTGATCGCCGGCGCCCTGACGGTCAAGCGCGTCCTCGCTCCCCTCTGCCCGGTCTTCGATGGCGTTATCGACGCCCTGAGCAATATCGGGAGACTGCTTTCCGATCGAGACGGATACGCCACACGACTCACCATCGAAGCCCTTGACCGACGAGTCGTAGCCGATGCCTAGAACCACTGTGCGGATGAGGGATGCCACATCAGCGAAACCGGCCGTCGTCACTTCGCCAGCGACGTGAACCTGACCCGTAGTGAGCATCGTTTCGACAGCCACACGGCTGCGGGGATCCTGACGAAGCAAATCGTCGAGGATCGCATCGCTGATCTGATCTGCCATCTTGTCTGGGTGTCCCTCGGTGACCGACTCCGAGGTGAACAGGCGACGTGAACCAGCCATGTCAGTCCCTTCTCGCGGGCGCAGTGCCCGACCACTTCAGTGGGCCTTGCCGTGTGCAAGACCCGCGCTTGCTCGCGCAATGCGAGCCTGGTCTTCACCCGGGGCACCCCACCGCGGTCGGAGGGTTGCCGGCCAGCGAGCCGGGGCTAATGCTGGCACTCTTGACCGGAAATAACGCTATCACGGCGCCATCGCGTTGCCGTGTCAATTCACTGCTCGGCGACTACGTCCCATACGGCATTGGCGAGGTCAAGTTTTGGTCCGCGAGGGACCTCACGGGTCACCCCAGATGGATCGAGAATCACCGCGGCATTGTCGAGAGTTCCAAATGCCTTGTCGCCACTCACGTCATTGACCACGAGTACGTCGCAACCCTTGGCCGCGAATTTCGTACGACCGTGATCGAGGACGGTTCCGTTCTCATCGCCGGTCTCGGCCGCAAAGCCAACCAGCAGTGGACGGGTCGCGGCCCCACGATGTGCTACGAGTTCGGCGAGGATGTCGGGATTGAGCGCGAGATTAAGCGGGTCCGGCTCCTTCGACTTCTTGATTTTATCCGCGGCAACCGAATCCGGCCGGAAGTCTGCAACCGCGGCAGCCATGACGACTACGTCAGCATCGGCACTCGCGGTGTGTATCGCGGCGCGCATCTGTTCTGCTGTTTCAACACGAAGCACCCCAACACCGAGTGGGTCGAGTAAGTCCACATTGGCCGCTACCACCGTCACATCGGCACCTCGGGCGGCTGCCGCATTCGCAAGAGCCCAGCCCTGACGACCACTAGATCGATTGCCGAGATAGCGCACGGGATCAAGCGGCTCACGAGTGCCACCCGCCGAAATCACTACTTGACGACCTACGAGATCTCGGCGCCCACCCACTGCAAGGGTGGCCAGCACCACATCAGCGAGCTGCTCAGGTTCGGGGAGACGCCCGGCGCCGGAGTCTGCCCCCGTCAGGCGGCCAACCGCCGGGTCGATGACGATGACTCCGCGCGATCGCAGCGTGGCCACGTTTGCCTGCGTTGCAGGGTGCTCCCACATTTCGCTATGCATTGCCGGCGCCATCAGAACCGGGCACCGAGCCGTGAGCAAGACATTCGTCAGCAGATCATTTGCTAAGCCATGAGCAGCACGTGCCAGCAGGTCAGCAGTTGCAGGGGCAACCACGACGAGATCAGACTCTCGTCCGATGCGCACGTGCGCCACGCCTTGTGCATCGCTCCACACATCGGTGGCAACGGGCTTGCCCGAAAGAGCAGACCAGGTTGCGCTACCCACAAAATGCAACGCCGACTCGGTAGGAACGACGGTCACATCGCAGCCGGACTCGGAGAGTAGGCGCAACAGCGAACAGGCTTTGTATGCCGCAATTCCCCCAGAGACTCCCAGGGTGACGCGGTGCACGGTCAGACGTTCTCTCCCGCGGGAGCCGCCTCGACAAGCTCGGCCTCCGCAGTCAGCAGTCCAGCGTCAATTTCACGCATGGCTACCGAGAGGGGCTTTTCTTGGTGATGCGTCTCGACCAGCGGTCCGACGTATTCGAGCAGGCCCTCACCAAGCTGGGAGTAGTACGCGTTGATCTGGCGCGCGCGCTTGGCGGCGTAGATCACCAGCGAGTACTTGGACGCGGTCTTCTCAAGAAGGTTATCGAGCGGCGGGTAGGTAATGCCCTCAGGGCGAATGGACATAACTTCACGGGCCTTTCGATGGGGGGTCGAGACTCATGGAGTCTAGCAAGGCCGCGCAAGCTAGTTCGACCTCGTCGTTCACCACGGTCACATCGAACTCCGACTCGGCAGCTAATTCGGCCCTAGCGGCCGCCAACCTACGCTCAACTACCTCTAAATCTTCGGTCCCCCGTCCGGCGAGCCGACGGGCCAGCTCCTCCCACGAGGGGGGCGCGAGGAACACCAGCAGGGCATCTGGGCTGCTCACCCGAACCTGCCGAGCCCCTTGAACCTCGATCTCCAGTAGAACTGGCACTCCGGCCGCGAGACGCTCCTCTACCGGCTCTCTGGGGGTGCCGTAGCGGTTCCCGGCGAATTCAGCCCATTCCAGCATCTGTCCCCGAGCGACAGCTGCATCGAACTCTTCAGGTGTCCAGAACAGATAGTGGACACCATCCAACTCCCCTTCACGGGGCTTTCGGGTGGTGGCGGAAACCGAAAGCCACACATCAGGGCGTCGGGCCAGGAGCGCCTTCACGACGGTGCCTTTACCGACGCCCGATGGGCCGGCGAGGACGGTCAGTCGCCGCGTCACGCGAAGACCTCGAGCAATGCGGCGCGCTGATGCATACCCAGCCCTTTGAGCCGTCGACTAGACGAGATGCCTAACCGTGTCATGATCGCCTGCGCTTTGGTGGGTCCGATTGCGGGTAGCGCCTCCAAGGCCTCGACCACCTTCATACGTGCTATCGCTGAATCTTCCTCAGCGCGGGAGAGCAACACCGCGAGAGTTAACTCCCGAGACTTCAGCGCCACTCTCGCTTCAGCACGCACCCGTCGTGCCGCGAGCGCCCGCTCACCCGCAACCTTTCGCTGCTCAACGGTGAGTGTGGGCGGACTCAACGCAGACTCGCCGCGATCGTACGAGCCGCTAGAGACACATCGGCCGCCGCGGTTATGGGACGACCAATGACCAACAAGTCTGCGCCATCTGCGATGGCCTGCTGTGGAGTTGCGACACGACGCTGATCATCTGTCGCGCCACCCGCTGGACGCACACCTGGAGTGATGAGCACAATTCCTGCTCCTACGGCATGGCGCACAGCAGCAACTTCCTGTGGTGAGCACACCAGCGCACGAGCTCCCGCTGCTGTGGCCATCTTCGCGAGGCGCACAACTGCAGACTCTGGTGGACCGACGAGTCCGATTGCGTCGAGGTCAGTGTCATCGAGGGAGGTCAAGACAGTGACAGCTGTGATGAGCGTGTCAGGTAGCGCTTCGGCGGCAGCGGCGATCATGGCCGGTCCGCCCGATGCATGCACGGTGAGAAATCGCGGTTGTGCGGAGGCGATAGCGCGGGCCGCACCCGCAACCGTTGCAGGAATGTCATGGAGTTTTAAATCGAGAAAGATGTCAACCGGAGTGGTGGCAGCGTCGCGAGCCGCTGATATAGCGGCATGTCCATCACGGCAAAAAACCTCCAGGCCGACTTTCATCGTCGTCACATACTCAGAGGTCTGTGAGACCCAGCCACGCAATGTCGCCAAATCTGGGGCATCCAGAGCAATTGCAATCGGCGCACGGCTCATTCTTCTGGCTCTCCCTCGTATTCGTAGCCCTCAGGTCGATGCGCGAATGACACCGCTTCCTCGAGAGACCCAAATCCACGCTCTTCTAGCGCTTTTGCGAGTTCGCGGTGGACACGAAGGGGAGCTGATGGGTCGTTGAAGACGGAGGTGCCGACCGATACCGCATTGGCTCCAGCCAAAATGAACTGCAGAGCGTCTAGGCCGGTACGGATACCGCCCATTCCTAAAATCGGCACGTCAGGCAGCGCCTGACGAATTTGCCAAACGCACCGCACCGCGACCGGCCGAATCGCCGGACCGGAGAGTCCACCCGTGATCCCACCCAGTGCTGGACGCATGCGATCGGTGTCGATGACCATTCCCAGCAACGTGTTGATTACGGAGAGCCCGTCTGCACCGGCCCGAACGACCGAATCTGCGATAGCCACGATGTCTGTGACATCTGGACTGAGTTTTGCAAAGACCGGAATCGCGGGATCTGCTGCTCTACGTACAGCCGACATTACCTCTGAAGCCGCACGCGCGTCACAGGCGAAAACCTGCCCACGATTCTCCACATTTGGACAGGAGATATTGACCTCGAGTGCGCTAATCCCCTTGACGTCACGCAGGAACTTCGTGACGCGTACGTATTCGTCGACCGAGCCACCCGCGATTGACACGACAGCACGAGCACCTCGTTCGAGCAACCACGCAAGATCACTTTCGACGAATGCTTGGACACCAGGCCCTTGAAGGCCGATCGAGTTGAGCATGCCACTGGGAGTCTCCGCCATACGCGGAGTAGCTCGCCCTGAGCGAGGCGACCACATGACACTCTTGGTGACGATCCCACCAATGCGCGTGATGTCGAAAAAGCCGTCCAGTTCGCGACCGAAGCCCGAGCACCCTGATGCCGTGAGCACGGGGCTCGGTATCACCAGGGATGCAAGATGGGCGGTCATATCAACATTCGGCTCACGCTCCGGCGTGGACGGCACGTGCTGACGTACGACTGCGCGCGTCATGAGGTCTCCTCTACGAGAGGCATCGATCCGTAGGTGCCAACAGGAACTGTGCCGATGTCCGACCAACGCACTCGATCACCACGGAAGATCGGGCCATCGACACACGAACGCACCATGCGCGTCACCCCATCTTCGCCGATGACGGGCAGAACGCATGTCATACAAACTCCGATGCCGCACGCCATCGACTCCTCAACTGCACACTGACTCATGAGCCCATGGCTAGAGGCAACTTCCGCGACAGCCTGAAGCATCTTCATCGGTCCGCAGGCATAGATGACATCCGCGGCAGAGCGGTCAATGACATCGCTGAGTACGTCTGTGACGCGACCTTGAATCCCCGTTGAACCGTCGTCGGTGGTTACGGTGACTGTTGACGCGAGTCGCTTCGCGTCAAGCACGCCAAAGAGCTTGTCCTCCGTGGCCGCGCCAAGAACAAGGTCAACACGACAGCCACGCGAGTGCAATTCCTCGACGAGCATCGCAAGAGCTGCAGATCCATAACCACCCGCAACCAGCACACAATTGATCGGATCACGCGGAATGCTGAAAGGGCGACCGAGTGGGCCCACAATATCGACGGGATCGTGTCGACGGCGATCAGCTAGCCACGCGGTGCCTTCACCGTGCACGGAGACCACAATCTCCAATGTCCCGCCGTAGACGCCACGAGAGTTGACTCGGTGAATGGCGAATGCGCGTCGCAGCAGTAGCCCTGATTCACCCCCGCCAATAGCGACCGCGACAAACTGACCTGGGCGAGCCTGATCCGGGATGCTGCCTGCAGTGAGCGTGATGACGTGATAAGCACCGGCGCGCTTCACGTCAAGCACCTCGCCACGAGTCTGAATGGGCACTACGCCTCCCCTAGCTTCGGCTTGCCATTAGATCGTAAGACCGCGGCTCGTCGCTCATCCCAGAGATCATTGGAATACTCCTGTAAGGACCGCACGGTGACCTCGCCAGCTATCAGAGCCTCAATGCCTTGAACCGCTGCTGCTAGTCCCTGCACTGTGGTGATACACGGCCGACCGGTGAGGACCGCTGCTGTGCGGATTTCATATCCATCGAGTCTAGTCCCGACACCGTAGGGCGTATTGACGATCAGGTCGACCTCGCCCGTCAGGATCGCATCCACCGTCGTCGGCTCACCATTGGGTCCGGTGCCATCGCGTAATTTGCGAAGGATTCGCGAAGGAACACCATTGCGACGCAGGATCTCCGCGGTGCCTTCGGTCGCCGCAATCTCGAAACCAAGATCGTGGAGTCTCTTCACCGGGAAAATCATGGATCGCTTATCTCGGTTGGCGACAGAGATGAACACAGTGCCGCTGGTGGGCAGCGCTGACATAGCGCCTGCTTGGGCCTTCGCGAAGGCAACACCGAAAGTACGGTCGATGCCCATCACCTCGCCAGTCGAACGCATCTCTGGTCCCAGAACAGTGTCGATACCGAGGAATTTCCCGAACGGCAACACGGCTTCCTTGACGCATACGGGAGAATTAGGTGGAAGTTCTCCTCCGTCACCCAGCGCTGGGAGCATGCCGATCTCACGCAGGTGGGCGATAGTCGCCCCGAGCATGACGCGCGCGGCAGCTTTTGCCAGTGGGACAGCAGTCGCCTTGGAAACAAATGGCACCGTGCGAGATGCACGGGGATTTGCCTCTAACACGTACAAAACATCGCCCGCCAATGCGTACTGCACATTGAGAAGTCCACGCACCCCAATGCCCGCTGCGAGCAAAGTTGTGGACTCACGGATACGGTCAATCACTTCAGCACCAAGCGTGATTGGCGGCAAGGCACACGCGGAATCGCCAGAGTGAATACCCGCTTCTTCAATGTGCTCCATGACTCCACCGAGAAAAAGCTCGGTCCCGTCGTAGAGCGCGTCAACATCAATCTCGATTGCATCATCTAGGAAATGATCAACAAGCACGGGATGCTCCGGATTGACATCCGTGGCTCGCTGGAGAAAATCGGCAAGCATGCTCTCGTCATAGACGATCTCCATGCCACGCCCGCCGAGGACGAAGGACGGGCGTACCAACACGGGATAGCCCACTTCGTCCGCGATGACCTTGGCCTCGTCGAAAGAGGATGCGGTGCCATGACGCGGCGCCGGAAGGTTTGCTTCCTTGAGCAGACGGCCGAATGCGCCACGTTCTTCGGCGCGATGAATTGCCTCAGGGGAGGTACCCACGATCGGTACGCCAGCCTCCGCAAGACCTTGAGCCAATCCAAGTGGAGTCTGACCACCCAATTGGACAATTGCGCCGACGACTGTGCCGCTGGCGCTTTCCGCATGGAAGATCTCCAGCACATCCTCGAGCGACAGAGGTTCGAAGTACAGACGATCCGAGGTGTCATAGTCCGTCGAAACAGTCTCGGGGTTGCAATTGATCATGATGGTCTCGTAGCCAGCTTCACGCAACGCCATCGCAGCATGAACGCAGGAGTAGTCGAACTCGATGCCTTGGCCGATGCGATTGGGACCCGAGCCGAGGATGAGCACCTTCTGTCGATCCGAGGGCTCAACTTCAGTTTCACTGTCGTACGAGGAGTAGTGGTAGGGAGTACGCGCTGCGAATTCGGCGGCACACGTATCCACCGTCTTATAGACCGGCCGCACACCGAGTTGGTGACGCAGCGAGCGCACATCCGCCTCGGCTAGTCCGCGCAGATCAGCGATTTGCCGGTCGGAGAATCCATGGCGCTTGGCTAGACGCAAGATGTCCTCGTCAAGTGCATCTACAGCTCGGACCTCGTCCGCGACACCATTAATGAGCACAATTTGGTCCAAGAACCACGGATCAATCGCCGTCGCAGCATGCATCTCGGCCACGGTGATACCTGCCCATAAGCCACGTTGAACAGTGCCCAAACGGCCGTCCGTCGGAATGCTTGACTTCGCGAGCAAGGCTTGTCGATCAAGGTCGCTGGGTGAACCGGGCCAGCAGAAGGGTGCTGTGCGGTCCTCCAGTGAGCGTAACGCCTTTTGCAGGGCCTCGGTGAATGAGCGGCCGATGGCCATCGCCTCCCCGACGCTCTTCATATGAGTCGTAAGGACGGGATCAGCTTGTGGGAACTTCTCAAAAGCGAAACGGGGAATCTTCACCACAATGTAGTCAAGCGTCGGCTCGAATGAAGCCGGAGTCACACCGGTGATGTCATTGGGAATCTCATCCAACGTGTAACCAATTGCCAATCGGGCTGCGATTTTGGCGATCGGGAATCCAGTCGCCTTAGAGGCGAGCGCCGATGATCGCGACACGCGAGGGTTCATCTCGATAACAATGAGACGTCCATCTTCTGGGTGTATCGCAAACTGAATGTTGCAGCCACCAGTATCAACGCCAACAGCGCGAATGATCGCGATTCCCACGTCACGCATGTGTTGGTATTCACGGTCTGTCAAAGTCACCGCGGGAGCCACCGTGATGGAATCACCGGTGTGAACTCCCATCGGATCAAGATTCTCGATGGAACAGATCACCACGACGTTGTCGTTGCGATCTCTCATGAGTTCGAGTTCATACTCTTTCCAGCCGAGGATGGACTCCTCGAGCAGAATCTCGGTAGTGGGGCTCGCCTGCAGACCAGCACCAGCAATGCGGCGCAAATCTTCCTCGTTGTAGGCGATGCCCGATCCCGAACCACCCATCGTGAACGAAGGACGCACGACCATGGGGTAGCCGAGGGTGTCCACAGCCGCGATGCACTCAGCGATCGAGTGGCAAATCACCGATCGGGCCGACTCAGCCCCGATGCTAGCGACGATTCCCTTGAACAGCTCGCGGTTTTCGCCTCGCTCGATCGCGTCGACATCGGCACCAATCAGTTCAACGTTGTAGCGCTGGAGAACTCCGGCCCGGTGCAGGGCCATCGCAGTATTAAGTGCAGTCTGACCGCCAAGTGTAGGCAAAAGCGCGTCAGGTCGTTCACGTTCGATGATGCGCTCGACCATTTCTGGGGTGATCGGCTCGATGTAGGTGGCATCCGCGAACTCAGGATCGGTCATGATCGTGGCCGGATTGCTGTTCACCAGGATTACGCGCAACCCCTCTGACCGAAGGACTCTGCACGCCTGAGTTCCCGAGTAGTCAAACTCGCACGCCTGACCGATGACGATGGGACCCGAGCCGATCACCATCACTGACTTCAAATCTTCCCGGCGCGGCATTAGCGTCCACCCCCCATGAGATCAACGAATCGATCGAATAGATAAGCCGAGTCATGTGGTCCAGCCGCCGCCTCAGGGTGGTACTGAACACTGAATGCGCGAGCATCCGTGAAGCGCAATCCTTCGACCACATCGTCGTTGAGACATACATGGCTGACCTCAAGAGGGCCATAAGGAGTATCAACCGCCCTTTCGAGCGGTGCGGCGACGGCAAAGCCGTGATTATGCGCAGTCACTTCAACCTTTCCGGTAGCACGATCTTGCACCGGTTGATTGATGCCCCTATGGCCATAACGCAATTTGTAGGTGCCGAGGCCGGCAGCGCGACCAAGGATCTGGTTGCCGAAGCAAATGCCGAAGAGGGGAACATCTGCAGCTAGGACACTCTGAGCTAGCAGGACTGAACTGTCAGCCGTGGCCGGATCCCCGGGGCCATTGGACAGGAATACCCCGTCAAACTCCCCACTCGTCAGATCCCCCGCCGAAATGCCTGCGGGAACGACGTGGACCTCAATGCCGCGCTCCGCCATCAACCGTGGCGTCATGGCTTTGATCCCCAAATCAACTGCAGCTACCCGAAAGCGTCGCTCGCCTACTGCCGGCACGACATACGTGGCAGGCGTCGTTACTTCGGCAGTCAGGTCGGCGCCCTCCATTCCAGGGCTGCTGGTCACGGCACTCACCAACGTGTCTAGCGACTCACGTGAGCGATCACCGGTGAAGATGCCTACACGCATAACGCCTCGCTCGCGCAAATGCCGGGTCAGTGCACGAGTGTCTACTCCACTGATGCCGATAACACCAAAATGCGCGAGATCATCGGACAATGTGCGTTGTGAGCGCCAGTTAGACGGTCGCGGACTGAGTTCACGCACGACGAATCCGGCAACCCAGATGCGAGAAGACTCAAGGTCCTCGTCATTCATTCCGGTGTTACCGATATGCGGGGCGGTCATCACTACTACCTGCCGGTGGTAGGACGGGTCAGAGAGAGTCTCCTGATATCCCGTCATAGCGGTGCAGAACACCGCCTCACCGAATGTCGCTCCCTCGGCACCAAAGCCGGTTCCCCGAAACAGGCGTCCATCCTCAAGTACGAGTACGGCTGGCGTCGTCATACGAGCCTTCCTTCAAGAACGGTGGGCCGGCCACGGTAGATAGTGGCGACTACGCGCCCAGGCAAGGTGAGGGCTCGGTAGGGAGTGTTACGACTTCTCGACGCCATGGCCGCCGGATCCACCACCCACGAAGCTCCGGCATCCACCAAGACAAGATTTGCTGGCTCACCCACCGCTAGCGGCCGACCCTGGCCTTCCAGCCCACCGATCCGCGCAGGACGGATGGACATTCGGTCGGCCACTTCTGCCCAGCCCATGAGCCCGGTATTGACCATCGTCTCGATGACGACGGACAGAGCGGTTTCAAGACCGAGCATGCCCATGGCCGCTGCCGCCCACTCACAATCCTTCGACTCACTTGGGTGTGGCGCATGATCGGTCGCCACTGCGTCGATAGTGCCGTCCGCGAGGGCCGCCCGGAGAGCCACCACATCACGCGCCGTGCGGAGGGGTGGATTGACCTTGTAGACCGGGTCATACGTCTCCACTAAATCGTCTGTCAACATCAAATGGTGTGGCGTCACCTCGGCAGTGACTTTCACACCGCGGGCCTTCGCATGACGAATAATCTCCACCGAACCAGCTGTCGACACATGGCATACATGTAGACGTCCATCCACGTGCTCTGCGAGCAGGACATCTCGGGCGATAATCGCCTCCTCCGCAACTGCTGGCCAACCCGTCAACCCAAGACGCGACGACACGACACCCTCGTGCATCTGCGCACCTTCTGTGAGCCGCTTCTCTTGCGCATGCTGTGCGACTACTCCATCGAAGGCCTTTGTATATTCGAGTGCTCGTCGCATCAGCAAAGCGTCATTGACACAGTGGCCGTCATCGCTGAAGATCCTGACTCGCGCAGCGGAGTCGGCCATCGCGCCGATCTCGGCTAGACGCTCGCCCTGCAACCCGACGGTCACCGCGCCCACTGGGTGCACGTCACACAGTCCCGCTGTTTGGCCGAGACGCCAGACCTGCTCGACGACACCGGCAGAATCCGCAACAGGATCGGTATTGGCCATCGCGTGAACAGCTGTGAAGCCACCCAACGCAGCCGCACGGCACCCAGATTCGACAGTCTCGGCGTCCTCGCGGCCCGGCTCACGAAGATGGGTGTGTAGGTCAACCAGCCCAGGCAAAGCGATAAGACCGTGCGCCTCTATAAGCGTTGAATGGGGGGCAGGCGTGGAGCCTGTGGGCAGGATCGCGCTGATCGTGCCGTCGCTGATCGCGATGTCTACGGGCTCACCACCCAGGGGTTGAGCTCCCGCGATGTGCCAGGTTGTCATGCCGTCGCCTCCTCGTCCACAAGATCGCCTAGTCCGGACTCGCTGCCACCCAGCAGCAGATAAAGCACCGCCATGCGGGTGATTACGCCGTTGCGCACCTGCTCGATGATGACCGCGCGTGGCGAATCTGCCACCTCTGAGGCGATCTCCATCCCACGGTTGATGGGTCCGGGGTGCAAGACGATCGCGTGTTCGGGCATGCGGGACATCCGAGAAGAAGTGAGGCCGTAGCGACGTGAATATTCGCGCGCGGAGGGGAAGTAGGCGGAATTCATTCGCTCGTTCTGCACTCGAAGCATCATGAGCGCATCGGTCTCTGGGAGGTGGTCATCGAGCGAATAAGAAATTGTGGCGGGCCATTCCTCGACCCCGATGGGGAGGAGCGTTGGCGGGGCAACGAGCGTCACGTCTGCGCCTAGCGTGGTCAGCAAAGTGACGTTAGATCTCGCGACCCTGCTGTGCAGGATGTCTCCTACGATGCACACACGCAGACCCTGTAAGTCACCAGTGCCGCTCCTCAGGTGCTCCCGCATTGTGTAGGCGTCGAGGAGCGCTTGAGTCGGATGCGCATGCGTTCCGTCTCCAGCGTTGATCACACTTCCGCCGATCCAACCAGCATTTGCGAGCCGATATGGGGCACCTGACGCTGGGTGACGAATCACTACCGCATCGGCTCCCATTGCCTCAAGAGTCATCGCGGTGTCCTTGAGCGACTCGCCCTTTTCGACACTGGAACCTTTCGCAGCAAAGTTGATGACGTCCGCCGAAAGTCGCTTCGCGGCGGCTTCAAAGGAGATTCGAGTGCGCGTCGAATCCTCGAAGAAGAGGTTGACGACTGTGCGGCCTCGCAAAGTCGGGAGTTTGCGCATTGGGCCCGTCGACAATTCACCGAGTCGTTTAGCGGTATCCAAAATGAGAATTGCATCCTCAGCCGTCAGGTCTTCACAACTGAGCAGATGTCGCGTCACGATGTCGCCTCCAGTACAACCTCATCAGTGTCGTCCACCTCACGAAGCCGAACGCGAATCGTCTCGGAGCGCGAAGTAGGCAGGTTTTTACCGACGAAATCAGCCCGTATGGGCAATTCTCGATGGCCTCTGTCGATGAGGACTGCGAGACGCACGGCACGAGGTCGTCCAAACTCGCCCAAGGCATCGAGTGCTGCACGCACAGTGCGACCCGAGTACAAGACGTCGTCCACTAGGACCACAAGGCGGTCCTCGATGCCACATTCGGGAATGTCCGTGGGCTCAAGAGAACGAAGCTTGCCTCGACGGAGGTCATCTCTAAACATGGTGACGTCGAGTGATCCAACCGGAATCTCACGGCCTTCAAAAGTCTCAATGAGACCGCCGATGCGATGCGCCAGGTGCACGCCACGATTCGGAATACCTAGGATGACCACGTCCTCGGCGCCTTTAGCGTCTTCGAGGATTTCATGTGCAATTCGCGTGACGCTGCGAGAGATATCGGAAGCGTCGAGGACCACGCGGCGCGCAGGCAAGTTCATGTGCAACTCCTTTCCCGCCTCACAGGACGGGAGTTAAAGGACTTCTCGTGCAGACTACCGCACCTGCGGCCGAAAACTTGCGCGGGTCAGACTCCTGCGCCTTGCCCAGAACTACCGATGCGATGGACGCGCATTCCATTCGTGGTGCCGGGGATCCCTGGTGGAACACCAGCCACAATCACCACTCGCTCCCCGGCAGTCGCACGTCCAATCTCCAACAAAGCCCGATCCACCTGGAGGACCATGTCGTCGGTGTGGTGAGCAGAGGGGACGAGAAACGTCTCCACACCCCACGACAGCGCAAGCTGACTACGTACGCGCGGATTTGGCGTAAACGCGAGCAACGGTGTGGTCGGACGCATCCTGGAGATCAGCCGAGCAGAGGCGCCACCTTCGGTGAATGCGATGACCGCGCTCGCATCGACTTCACGCGCAACAGCAACCGCTGCACGTGTCAATGCACGCGCGGTTGAGTGACTGGCTGGCCCGCCGGGATGACGCTCGGGGGGCTCTTCGGCAGGTGGTATCCGTTCGAGGCCGAATTCCTCAACGTACTCGATGATGCGGCTCATTGTGCGGATCACGTGCGCAGGGTGCTCGCCCACGCTCGTCTCTCCAGAAAGCATTAAGGCGTCGGCGCCATCCAGAACGGCATTGGCGACGTCACTTGCTTCGGCGCGAGTGGGTCGAGTCGCCGTCACCATCGAATCGAGCATCTGCGTTGCAACGATGACTGGCTTACCGAATGAACGACAAAGCGTAATTGCCTGCTTTTGCACGAGAGGGACTGCCTCAAGCGGGAGCTCAACACCTAGATCTCCACGCGCGACCATCACGCCGTCGAATGCTGCGACGATGTCGACGAGATTCTCGACCGCCTGAGGTTTCTCCACCTTTGCAAGCACAGGGAGATGTACGCCTTCCTCGTCCATGATTGCTCGCACATCTTGGAGGTCGGCGGCAGATCGAACGAACGACAAAGCGATGAGATCTGCACCGATGCGTAGCGCCCATCGAAGATCTGCCACATCCTTCTCCGACATAGCTGGCACACTCACCGCAACACCGGGGAGATTGACACCCTTGTTGTCAGAAATTCGGCCACCCTCAAGGATCGTGGTGATCACGCGCGGTCCCACTACTTCTTCTACCTGAAGAGTGATTCGACCATCGTCTATCAGGATCCGATCGCCCGGTGAGCAATCGCCCGGCAGCCCCTTATGGGTCGTCGACACCATCTCCACATCGCCGGGAGCGTCCTCAGTGGTAATAGTGAAGCGCTGACCGACCTGAAGCATGACCGGTCCACTCGCGAATCGGCCCACGCGGATCTTTGGACCCTGTAGATCGACGAGTACGCCGACACCTCGACCGTAATGGTCGGAGGCAGCTCGAACATGGGCATACGTCTGCTCGTGAATTGCGTAATCACCGTGCGACAAATTGAGTCGAGCAACATCGAGCCCAGCTTCGACCAACGCAGCAATCGACTCGTATGAGGATGTGGCTGGACCGAGAGTTGCGACGATCTTTGCGCGACGCACGAATGCTCCTAGACACTGATCGGACGAGCCGACGCCGGTATCGGCGACGGAAGTGCACTCGCTCCCATGAGGAAACGATCCACTGAGGCTGCCGCAGCCCTGCCCTCTGCAATTGCCCATACTATGAGTGATTGTCCTCGCCCAGCGTCACCTGCAATAAACACTCCGGGAACATTTGTCGAATAGTCATCTGCCCGGGAAAGCGCACCGCGTGAATCGACCTCTACTCCGAATTGCTCAGACAGCACGTCATGTTCTGGACCAGTGAAACCCATTGCAAGAAAGACAAGATCCGCTGCAATCACACGCGAAGTTTCTGTAACTGGCGTAGGGCGTCCCTCAACCCACTCCACCTCGACGATGCGAAGACCGGTGAGCCGACCTTCCTCACCCACGAATTCCTCGGTCGACACAGAGAAGACGCGATCTCCGCCCTCCTCATGCGCGCTCGAGACGCGCATAACCATCGGATACGTCGGCCAT
>CAINMH010000037.1 GCA_903850745.1 uncultured bacterium | reverse complement strand
GACACGCTCGTGTCGGCCGTGCGGGCGGGCATGTCCCTGCCGGAGGCTGTGGCAGACCTGTCTGTTCGTGGGCCGGAGGTGCTTCGACCAGCATTTGCCGAGTTTGCCTCCGAATACCGTGCGACTGGCTCCTTCGGAGTGGCGCTTGTACGGCTGCACCACGAACTCAGCGACCCGGTTGCTGACCGGGTGATCGTGTCATTGCGCATTGCTCGTGAGGTCGGTGGTGCCGACCTGTCGAAGGTTCTCACAACTTTGAGCGACTTCCTTCGCGACGATGCTCGTTCGCGTGGGGAGATTGAGGCCCGCCAAGGCTGGACCGTCAACGCTGCACGCATCGCGGTCGCGGCCCCTTGGTTGACACTCGGACTGCTCTGCACTCGTGCCGATGCGGTCTCTGCCTATTCATCAGCAACGGGCGCCGTCCTCATCTGTGTGTGCGCGTTGATGTCGGCCATCGCATACAAGGTGATGTTGGCCTTTGGATCCTTGCCCACTGAACGGCGGGTCTTGCGATGACGGGGCCATCAGCTCTTGGAGCATTGCTCGGAGTTGTCCTATCCGTCGGGGTTCTGCTCATGGTCGCGCGTTGGCGTCGACTTCGTAGACCGCGTCTCGTCGATCGCGCAAGTGCGACCTCAAGCGGAGTCGGACAAGGCGGCGTTCGCATTGAGAGTCTGAGACTCATCGCTGAATTAGTCGCTCCAATCCTGACCGCCCTCTCACCGCGGTCGTCCACTCCGGCATCTGTCGAGACACGGCTTCGATCGGCGGGGTTACCGGGTGACGTGACGAGATTTCGGTTATCCCAAGTGGTGTGGCTGGTCGGCGGCTTCATCGTGGGAGGCACGCTCGGATCGGTCATCGTTGTGGCACGCTCTGGATCACTCGTGATTGTGGTGGCTCTCACGGGTCTTGGTGTCGTATCGGCGTACCTTCTGCAAGATTGGCTCCTCTCAGGCAAAGCGAAACGTCGCGGCAAGCGCATGGGAGAGCAGTTGCCGACAGTGGCAGAGCTTCTCGCCTTTGCCGTCGCAGCAGGTGAACCTCCGCTTGCCGCGCTTGAACGTGTGGCCCGCACTGTTGATGGCGAGCTCGCAGCCGAACTAGACACCGTCGTGAGCGACGTGCGCGTGGGAGGGTCGATTTCGGTCGCATTACGAGACCTTGCTTCTCGCACAAAGTCGCAGGCGGTCGGTCGCTTTGTGGATGGCATCGTAGTTTCTCTTGAGCGCGGCTCTCCGTTGGCTGAAGTGCTACGTGCTCAGGCGGCAGATGCGCGAGCGGCAGGGCGCCGGCAGCTGTTGGAGAGCGCGGGTCGACGTGAGGTCGCGATGCTCGTACCTGTCGTCTTCCTAATCCTGCCCATTGTCGTTGTTATCGCGCTGTTTCCTGGCGTCTACGGCATCACCCTTTCAATTCCCTAACCAGACAAAAAAGGAGAGATCATGCGACACATCCAATTGCTCTATGTTCGTACGATGGTTCGACTCAACGGATTGCGCGAGGACCGTGGTGATGTGCCTGGCTGGGTACTTGTCGCTGTCATGACAGCCGGACTCGTGACTGCACTCTGGTTCCTTGCTGATGGGGTGCTGTCTGGTGTGTTGCGTCGTGCAGTGCGCGGCGTGCAAGGGCCGTGACGGCAGCACACGAATACACAGGCTGTGTAAAGCAATGTGGATAAACGCACGTGCTGCACTTCGGCGGCGCGCTACTTGTGCGCGAGGCGATACGGGGAGTGCCGTCGTCGAGTTCGCGCTTGTCACTCCGCTGTTGCTCGTTTTGCTACTTGGAGTGCTTCAGATTGCGCTGGCGATGCACGTACGAGCGACTTTGACGGCTGCAGCTGCTGAGGGTGCCCGCGTGGCGGCACTTTCGGGCTCTTCGCTGAGTCGTGGGGAGCAACGCACACGGGATGTACTTGCTGACTCGCTGGCTGGCGGAAGAGTAGGTGGTGTGAGTGCATCCCGCGAACGCCTTGCGGGCGTAGAGGTGGTGGCCATCACGGTCACAGCGAGCCTGCCCCTTATTGGTCTACTCGGCCCAACGTCACTTCAAGTAACTGGGCATGCGGTGCAGGAGGGCTCATGACGTGCATACCTCGCAAGGGTGATGGTGATCGCGGAGCAGCATTATTGGAGTTCGTCATACTCGGAGTATGTGTGCTTCTGCCACTTGTCTATGTCGTACTCGCAGTCATGAAGGTTCAAGCTGCATCATTCGGCGTAACAGAGGCAGCGCGTCAGGCAGGCCGTGCGTTTGCCCAAGCAGAGACTGCGGCCAGTGGTATCCAAAGAGCGCAACTAGCTGCGAAGCTGGCATTAGCTGATCAGGGCGTCAGTTTTGATGTCGCTCGAGTGTCAATCGACTGTGACTTTGGGGCCTGCCTTTCGCCGGGGTCGAGTGCGTATGTGCTTATCGAAACACGCGTCGCACTTCCGTTTATTCCAGATACATGGAGTGACAGTTCACTGGCCTCGATTTCAGTCTCCGGTGAGTATCGAGCGGCAATCGAGAAACTTCGAGCGGCATCATGACTCACTCACGCCAAAGTGGTGATGGCGGTAGCGTTATGTTGCTCGTCCTCGGATTCATTGCGATCATCATGATCGCGATCGCGGTGGTCACCGATGTGTCGGCGGTTTTTTTGCAGCGCCGCTCGCTTGCCTCAATCGCTGATGGCGCGGCTCTTGCTGGCACCCAGGCGGTTGATCTGTCGGCCTATTACCGCCGGGGGGCTTCGGCGGGTCTGTCGCCTGATCAGACGCAGGTCCGAGCAGTCGTCCTCGAATACGTGCGCAATGCACAAGTGGCGGCTGACATGTCGGGCCTTGTAGTGGAGTCCGTACGCGTCGAGGGCCGCACAGTGCTCGTCCGGCTGCGTCGCACGGCGACTGCGCCCTTCTCTGGACTACTTCGCGCCAACTTCCCCATCCGTGTCGAAGCCGGCGCCCAACTCCAGTTCCGTTGACGTCACCTTCTGTAGCGCTAAGGGAGGGAATTAGGGCTACGGAAGGTGACGTCGGCGGGGATAGGGAGGGGTGGAGGGGCTCCCGTAGGCTGTGGGCATGGCTGCTCCCGATATGACCGAGGCGCTCGCTGCTCTCGATCAGACGATGCGCAGCGTGGAGACTGTGCTGGACCTGCCCGCTAAGCGCAAGGAGATCGCGGCTCTCGAAGAAGAAGCGGCGGTCCCCGACCTCTGGAACGACCAAGACAACGCCCAGCGGGTGACCAGTCGGCTCTCCTTTGTGCAAGGCGAGGTCCGCAAGACCGAGGCCCTGCGCCAGCGACTCGACGACCTGCCAGTGCTCATTGAGTTGGCAGAGGCCGAAGATGATGCCGACTCGTTCGCGGAGGCCGCCAAGGAACTCGATGAGCTGACCAAGTCTGTCGGCGAGCTGGAGGTCCGCACACTTCTCGCCGGCGAGTACGACTCCCGCGAAGCCCTGATGACCATCCGCGCGGAGGCCGGGGGAGTTGACGCCGCAGATTGGGCGGAGATGCTGCTGCGCATGTACACCCGCTACTGCGAGCGGCACAACTGGTCCTATGACGTTCTCGATACGTCATACGCCGAAGAAGCTGGCATCAAGTCCGCGACGTTCGCGATCAAGGCGCCCTACGCCTACGGCACGCTCTCGGTTGAGCAGGGCACACACCGACTAGTGCGCATCTCGCCGTTCGACAACCAGGGCCGCCGCCAGACTTCATTCGCCGGCGTTGAGGTGTTGCCGGTTGTTGAGCAGACTGACCACATCGAAATCCCCGAAGACGAACTGCGCGTAGACGTCTACAGATCCAGCGGTCCCGGTGGTCAGGGTGTGAACACCACGGACTCAGCAGTGCGAATCACGCACATCCCAACCAACATCGTGGTCTCGTGCCAGAACGAGCGTTCGCAGATCCAGAACCGCGCGTCGGCGATGACGGTCTTGCAATCCAAGCTGCTCGACCGCCGCCGCCAGGAAGAGCAAGCCAAGATGGACGCTCTCAAGGGCGACTCGACCGGCTCCTGGGGCAACCAGATGCGGTCCTACGTCTTGCACCCGTACCAAATGGTCAAGGACCTACGCACCGAGACCGAAACGGGCAACACGGCCGCAGTCCTCGATGGTGAGATCGACGAGTTCGTCGAGTCCGCCATCCGCTGGCGTCGCACCAGCGCCTAGGCAATCATCCAGCGAATTCGCTTACTTGAAGTTGAACCCGGGGTATCCGGCCTTCTGCGAGGTTGTCACGAGTTCGTTGTACGCGCCCATGCCGCCCATGTAGAAGTAGTTTGTCACTGGCTTGCCGACGACATTGGATCCATTGATCCACGAGTCAACCTTCATGAAGAGCGTCTGATAGGCGATGTCATCACAACTGACCATCCAGTTTTCTTCCAGCTCACGCGAGGGCTCGACGGTCGCCAGGTTGTTCGCACGAACATGCTGAATGACATCCGCCATCCAATCAACCTGCCACTCATGCACCGGTGGCTGATTGGTGAATGGGCCCATGGGCCCGTAGATCATGAACATATTCGGGAAATCGGCCGCCATCATGCCGTATGTGGCGTGCGGGCGGTCTTCCCACTTCTTCTGGAGAGTGGTTCCGCCGAGGCCGGACTGGTCGATCTTGAGGTACATGCCAGACACCGCATCGAAGCCTGTCGCAAGGACGATCACGTCTAGCTCGTATTCCGCATTGTCAGTGCGGATCCCCTTCTCAGTGAACTCCACAATGGGATGTTCCTTCACATCAACCAGACTGACATTGTCGCGGTTGAACGATTCGAAGTAGCCGTCGTTACATAATGGTCGCTTCGCCCAGTAGTCCTTCGGGGTGAGCTTTTCCAGCGTGACTGGATCCTTAATCGTCTGCGCCATCTTCTTCTTGAGGAAGTCTGTAGCGGCTTTATTCGCCTCGGGATCAACGCCGATGTCGCTGAATGCGGCGAACATGAACCGGAAACCATTGCCTTGGCGCCACGCCTCCTCAAACACGGCCTCGCGCTCTTCCGGCGAGACGCTCATCGCCGGAACCGGGCTCTCGTCGAAACCGAACGACGTGATGGAGGACAACACCGAGTGACGGTATGAATCGAAGTCCTCGATGATGCCCTTCATCTTCTCCGGATCCAAGGGCCCATGATTGGCCGGGACGCAGAACTGGGGCGTGCGCTGGAAGACATAAAGGTGCTCGGCCTGTGGAGCCAACTCGGTAATCACCTGGGTGCCGCTGGAACCCGTGCCGATAACGCCGATGCGCTTGCCGCGAAGGTCCACTTCCTCCTTGGGCCAGCGGGCCGTGTGATAGATCTGCCCGCGGAACGAACTTTGCCCGGGGAAATCCGGGTAATTCGTGGAGGAAAGGAGGCCCACTCCTTCGATGAGGAACTGAGCGGTGAACTTCTCGCCCGTGTCAGTTTCTAGTTCCCAACGCGATGTTGACTCGTTGAAGGTGGTCTTTACGACTCGAGTGTTGAACTTGATGTTGGGGCGAAGGTTCCAGCGATCCGTGCAGTGATTGAGGTAGGAGAGGATCTCCTTCTGCTTTGGGTAACGCTCGCTCCACTTCCATTCTTCGAACAAGTTCTTGTCCGAGAGGTAGCAGTAGGCGTTGACTTCGGTGTCAGAGCGGGCTCCCGGATACGTATTCCAGAACCACGTTCCGCCGACGCCCCCCGCTTCTTCGAAGGACTGGACCGTCAGACCGAGTTCATCGCGCATCTTGTGGAGGGCGTACAAGCCACCAAAGCCTGTCCCAATAATCGCCACATCGACATCAGCCAACTCAGCCATTGCTCTCACGGTCCTCTCATCGAACACGTTAGGAATCAGCGGACCAGACAGACCTAGCCCACTGCCATCTTGTTGCTCGGCGTCGTCATGGGGTGTCCCAACTCTGGACACGGCACGGTTGGGGGACACGTGCGTCCGATTCTGAGCCACCCGCGGCCCCGGGACCTCAGACAACCTTGCGGGATGGCGTTAGTGGGTCGAGTTGCGGTCGTCACTGGGGGAGCCCAAGGGCTGGGCGCCTCGATCGCCCGCCGGCTGAATCGAGATGGGCTGCGCGTCGTGGTAGCCGACGTCAATGCGGCAGGGGCGACAGATCTGGCTCAGGCGCTGGGCTCAGAAGACGTCGCTTTGGGTCTGGAGCTGGAAGTGACCTCCGACGCTAGCGTTCAGGGCCTCATGGCGGCGGTTCACGCCGCCTACGGACGTCTCGACGTACTCGTGAACAACGCCGGAATTCTCAAGCGCACTCCATCAACGGAGTTGAGCACAGACCAGTGGATGCGCGAACTTGACGTCAATCTGGGCGGCACAATGCGTTGCTCGAGGGCCGCCTTTGATCTGCTTCGGGCCGGCGAGAACCCATCCATCATCAACCTTGGATCAGTGGGTTCGACGCTGGGTATGCCGCTGCGCCTGGCCTACAGCACGGCAAAAAGCGGCATGCTCGGCCTCACGCGTACCTTGGCCGCTGAGTGGGGATCCTTTGGCATCCGAGTCAATGCCATTGCGCCTGGATACATCGACACAGATCTCATGCGATCAGGCTTTGGCGAGGGAGTCTTGGACGAGCAGGAGATTCTTAATCGGACCCCCCTTAGGCGGCTGGGCAGCCCTGATGAGATCGCAAATGTCGCGTCCTTCCTTGCATCAAGTGACGCCTCCTTCGTGACGGGGATCTTGCTTAAGGCGGATGGCGGAGTGACTATTGATGGCGACTTTCGGCCCCGGTCGACCCGCGACTAGGCAAAGTTCGGCCAATTTTAGGAATTTCCCTCCTACGCTCTTGTCGCGGAGGGTTACCATCAAGAGAATTAGTGTGTGCTGATCGCGGGGACTGGCTTTGACGGAAGGGGTTATGCGTGTCGCTGACCATGTCCGTGAGCCAAGTGCGGGAGATCGTTCTCTCTGAGGGTGTTATTCCTGAGCCGTGGGAAGCCATTTTGCGCCCCGAGGTGCTCAGTTCCTGGCGGCGGTCCCTGCTCAGCGGAGCGCAGGTGGGGCTTCCCGAACTTCCCTACGTCGGCGAGCTCGATACGGACAGTGCCTTGTGTGCGGCAGCCGATCCCGTCCTGGAGGCACTTGCCGGACAATTGACCGGTTTGGGTGCCGGCGTATTACTCGCTGACCGCCACGCGCGCATCCTTCGCAGGTGGGTCTCTGATCCGAACCTGCTACCCATGTTGGACAGCCTCAGATCTGATGCTGGATTCAGCGGATCCGAAGAGGTTGTGGGCACAAACGGTATTGGCACGGTTGCGGAGACTGGTCGACCTATTCAAATCGTCGGCCACGAGCACCTCATGGAGTCCATGGTCCCGTTTGCGTGCGTCGGGGTTCCAGTTCATCACCCGATTACCCGCCGCCTTGAAGGTGTCATCACCATGTCGTGCCGGGCGGAGTCCGCGAGTTCACTGCTGACTCCGTTGATGCGTAGCGTCGCCGCTGACGTAGAGCACCGCCTGCTCGAACAAGGATCCGTGGCCGAAAGACTCGTTCTTGACGCCTACCTAGAAGCAAGCAGAGGCAATGGCCGTCGCGTCGCTGGCGTGGGACAACAGATTTTCATCGCTGGCCCACGCGTTACCCATTTGCTGGGCGGACTTCAAGAGGTGGTCATCTGGGAGACGGTGCGAGAGGCTCTCGGCGGGAGATCGGAAGCGAAGACCGAACTTCTACTCGAAGATGGGCAGGTCGTTCCCATCGTTTGTCGTCCGATCGAAAGCCAGGGACGGATGGTGGGTGCGTTAGTGGATTTCAGTGCGCCCGTGGTGTCGTCATCTACGCATTCGAAACCAGCGAAATCTACAGCGAATGTACGTTCTGCGGATTTGCCCGGTCTCGTAGGGTCCAGCGCCGCGTGGCGCGAAGTCGTCTCGGCAATGCGTCGAGCCATAGCCAATGGAAGTTCGGCGCTCGTGACTGGTGAGGTAGGCGTCGGAAAAACGGCCCTCGCGCAGGGCGCGCTTTCCGAAGCATTCCCCGATGGAACGATCCGCGTGATTGACGCGGCCACTCAAGCATGGGAAGCCGCTGGTTCCGCGATGAAGGAGTACGACGCTGCGACGGCAGGGGCCGACGCGGTTTTGATTCGTCATGTCGAAGCGATGTCACCAGGCGTGGCGATGGCTCTTGCCTCGCGCCTCGCTGACACTGTCAAGACATCGAAGTGCGTAGTAGTGGGCACTTTGACTTCGGCAGTAGGAGCACCTGCAACCGCGGAGCATGAACGTCTCGCAGCGGTCTTTGGTCCAATGATTCGCATTTCGGCACTCCGAGAGCGCAGTGAGGACATTCCAGCGATTGCTCAGGTCATCCTTGTCGATGCCCAATCAAGGAAACTGCGCTTGTCCTCAGGGGCACTCCGATCCTTGGTCCGTGCACCGTGGCCAGGCAACATCCTCCAGTTGCGGGCGCTTCTCAAATCTGTGGCAGCTGACGCTAATGGGGAGATTCAGGCGGGGCATCTGCCGTCCGAAATTCAGGCTTGCGCGACTCGTCGGCAGTTAACGGCCCTCGAGCACGTGGAACTTAAGGCGATCTTGGATGCACTGCGTCAGTCAAATGGCAACAAAGTCATTGCGGCAAACATCGTGGGGGTCTCGCGATCTACCCTCTATCGCAAGCTCAGTTCGTATCGAATTGATCCTGACGCGGATTACTTCTGAGAGCCGGCAATGTATTCGACGGCCCGCTCAGCGATGTCGTCTAGTCGCCGTAGGTCGTCGTCGCGTGACGTGGTCACCATGCCGACATTCACGTAGGACAGACCGTTTGCCGCGTAGGCGTCCAAATCACTTCGGGTGACATCGCCGGGTGCGCAGCCGATCTTGACTGCTTGCGGGTCACGTCCAGCTTCTTCCACGAGAATCTTGAAGGCGGCCACGGACTTCTCCAGCAAGGGGTCTTCTCCTGGAGGCGTCGGGTACCACACGTCTGCCCATTCAGCGGCGTGCTTCATTGTCATTGGACCGTTTCCGCCAAGGAAGATGGGAGGGCCGTCGATCGGCTTTGGCCAAGCCCAACTCGCCTTCAATGACACCAATTCGCCATCGAAACTGGCCACGTCGTCTTCCCAAAGGCGCTTCATCAGCATGACCTTTTCGCGCACCAACTTGTGCCGACCCTTAAAGGGGACACCTAAGTTGTCGAACTCATCCGCGTTCCAGCCAAAGCCCACGCCGAAATTGAACCGACCGCCAGAAAGGTGACTGATGGAAGCAACCTCCTTAGCCGTGTGCACAGGCTCACGCAAGGCGAGCAAGCAAATGCCGGGGCCAACGCGCAGTCGAGTGGTTGCCGAAGCCGCCAACGTGGAGCTCACGAAGGGGTCATAGGTCCGCATGTAGAACCCGGGGAGTTCTCCGCCTCCATAAACATCTGGATAACTCGTGGCACGGGCTACAGGTATATGCGAATGCTCAGGGAACATGAGTGCAGCGAGCCCTCTGGCTTCGACTTCTCGCGCAAGTTCCGCGGGCTGAAGCCCGTCCGGGGTTGCAAATGCGTATACGCCTACCTGCATGAAGACCTCCCTAGGGTTACCACGAATGCCACACCATGCCTGCGGATCATGGATGTCCCATATAGATACGCAAACAGACCGGGGACTCCGCGCAGCCCATAACGATTGAGCATCGGAGCGGGTGGTTTCGGCCACCCTAGGAGGAGGATCAAAGTCAAGTGATCCACGTCTCACAATGAGACATCTTCTACAGGTGCCCCTGTGACAACTTTTCGACATTGGCAACCGCCGCGGTTTAGAAAGGTGTAACTGTGCGTCGACCAGCACGAGGGTTTGTGACACCACTTACGGTCATTGCGATCGGGGTTGTGCTGCTCCTTGCTCTGGCTGGACTGCAAACTTCTGGCAGCATCTTCGGGCAGGGCATTCTCTCTGCCTTCACGCCGCTTGTGGGCATCATGGTTCTCGCGGCCGCAGGTCAAGCACTCGTGATTGGTACCGGCGGGATCGACCTGAGTGTCCCATCCGCCATCACCGTCGTCGGCATCATCATGTTGAAATTCCCGGACGGACAGGACAGCATGCTGGCCCAGGCCATCATCGTGTCTTTGATCGCCGTAATCCTCATGGGTCTCACCAACGGAATCTTGGTGGAGATCTTTGGACTCAACTCACTTGTTGTCACGCTCGCGGTGGGAATGTTGGCGATTGGTTTTGCGCGTCTCTATCGCGGGCAGATTCTCAATGTAAGCAGTGTGCCCCCGCTGTTGGTCGAATTCAGCGGCAATAACGTTGCCGGAATCAGTTTCATTTTGATCGCGAGTTTTGTGCTTGCCGGGTTTGCAACGTTTGTCACGTGGATGACGGTCTCTGGTCGTCGTCTTGTGGCAAGCAGCGCTTCCGTCGCTGCGGGCACCCTCGTGGGCTTGAAGGCCCGGTTCTATCGCATCCTCGCCTATGTGCTCGCTGCAGTGCTGTACGGCGTCGGCGGCATCTTGCTCTCTGGACTCTTGCGTACGCCTGACCTCACAATTGGGGCGCCCTATCTGTTGGCGCCCATTGTGGCTGTCGTGCTCGGCGGAGCTGTTCTTACCGGTGGGCGAGTTAGTTTTGTTGCCACAGTGTGCGGTGCGCTCTTTGTATCTCTGCTGACCTTGAATCTTCAGGTCGCCGGTTTGACGGGCGGCGCGCCCGATCTTGTCCAGGGCTTGGTTCTGGCCCTCGGACTCACCATGGTTTTCCTCTTGCGAGACAAAAAGGTCTTGCGGTCACTACGTAGTCGCCGCAATGCAGGAGGGAATGAGGCCCTACTTCAAGGGTCTGTCCACTAGGGAAGGAATGCGAATGGAGAGTTCCACCACTGCGCGGCGCAGAACGCCTCGTGGTCTCACGGTCAAGAATCTTGTCGTGGCGACTGCGGGCATTTCAGCTGCGGTCTTGCTCGCCGCCTGTGGCGGCGGTTCAAGCACCCCGTCCTCGTCGTCGGCGCCTACAACGTCGGCAGCACCGGCGCCTACAACGTCGGCAGCACCGGCACCCACCACGTCGGCAGCACCGAGTGGGGATCTTCAGGCAGAGGTCAATATCGCCCTCAACACCGACACTGTTGATGCAGCAAGTCTTCCGCCTGAAATCCAGGCTGCTTTGACTCGTGCAGCAGTGCCGTTGACGCCTGAGCAGACAGCACTCGCCTATGAGTGCTGGTCCACCGCCGATTGCACCATCCCAGGTGGTGGCGATCAGGTCGTTGGCTACATCTCGCCGGAGCTCAACACCTGGCGCAAGTTCGCTCGCATGGAAGCCATCATCCAGGCGCTGACGTACCCCGAGGTTGGCCGCATCATTTCGGTCATGCCGGAGTACGACCTCGCCCAGATGCAGGCCGGTGTTCGTCAGCTCTCTGCTGATGGCGCCACCGTCATCATTGGTTACAACGACTTCGGACCGGCGCTTGCTCCGGCATTCAAGTCAGCTCAAGATGCAGGTGCCAAGGTTGGCATCTTCGTCGGTCCTTCGCCCGAAACGCCCACGGATGCAATCGCGACTCAGGTCACGAGCGATGTGTGCAACAACGGCAAGGCAATGGCGGATAAGGCCATTGAGATTCTGGGAACTTCCGGCAATATCGCCTTCTTCAACGGCACACCAGGCAACCCTCAGGGCGCTGCATGGAACAAGTGCGCAGAGGAGACCCTCGCCGAAAAGGCTCCAGACATCAAGGTTGTCTTCAAGGCTGACACGAACTGGACCCTTCAGGGTGCATTCGAGGCATCCACCGCTCTTCTTGCGAGTGGCAACGATGTCAACATCATCATGTACGACTACGCAGATCCGATGACGCAGATCGTGAAGGCCTACGACCAGGCTGGGAAGAAGATTCCTGACTTCATCACCTGGACCTCGAACAATGACCTGTTCAAGGAGTGGTCAGCACGTCAGGGCACCGACAAGGCATTCAAGTTGATCGACACCAACTCACTGACCTGGTCAGCTCGCGTTGCCGTGTCCAACATCATGGATTCCATCATTGGTGGCACCGAGATTCCTGCACTGTCGATCTACCCGCAGCCATTCATTGAGGCGACTGCGGCTGATTACAAGGCCGACAAGCCGGCTGACTACCCGGGTCTTACAACGATCCCGGACGAGTTGGTCAACCAGATGCTGGCCGCTAAGTAGTACCGAGAAGTACGTCTGGTGGCCGGTCGTGAGGCCGGCCACCAGACACCCTCAAGTGTCAAGGATGGGAACCCACGTGAGCGTTGATCGCGACACCGCTATGGCGGGCCAGGTGCTGTTGAGCACGAGTGGCCTCTCCAAGACGTATGGCGTCGTGCGCGCACTTCAGAACGCGAGTTTGACACTGGCCCCAGGCGAAATTCATGCGCTGGTTGGCGAGAATGGTTCCGGCAAGTCCACCTTTGTCGGAGTCGTGAGCGGCACCGTGAAGCCGGATGCTGGTGACATAGAAGTTTCCGGGCAGGCCCTCGATACAAAGTCGCCACGCGATTCTCAGCGCGCCGGAGTGCTCACGGTATTCCAGGACGGTTCCCTTATTCCGGGCTTGTCCGTCGCTCAGAACTTCTTTATCGGCACTCCCGCGCAGCATCGTCCGCACTATCGCGACATGTCCAAGTGGACGGCCGAGACCCTTGCTCAGTACGGGCTGGGCTCTATCCCGGCTGATGCTAGGACTGCGTCAATTGCGCCTGGAGATCGCCAGCTTATTGAGATCGTGCGCGCAATAGCTGCGCAGCCCAAACTACTTATTCTCGACGAAGCAACCTCGGCGCTCGATGCGGCAGGTGTTGATCGGGTCCTAGATCTAGTCACCCAGGTCGGCAAATCCGGCGCCTCAGTGCTCTTTGTTACGCACCGTCTCTCCGAGGTATTCCGTGTTGCACACCGCATCTCAGTCCTTCGCGACGGCGTCATGCGCGGAACGATGCTAGCTTCTGAGACGGACTATGTCGGGCTCGTGGAAATCATGGCGGGCGCGGCAGTAGACGTGGAGTATCCAGAACGTTCTGCTGTGAATGTGGATGCTGAGCCGCTACTCGTGGCGCAGGAGTTGCAGGGCGCTGGCTTCGGACCTGTGTCATTGACGGTTCGCTCTGGTGAAATTGTCGGAATCGCCGGGGCGGATGGCAATGGCCAGCGCCAACTGCTGAGAGGCCTTGCTGCCGTTAATGGCGTTCAGGGGAGCCTCGAAACACGTGGGAAGTCCCTGAAGTCTTATGGCGACTCGGTACGCAATGGAGTTCTGTTCCTCAGTGGTGATCGCCGTAAGGAATCCCTCTTCCAGTCTCTCAGTATCAAGGAAAACCTCACCGTGGGAATCCTGAAGACTTTCGCAACGGCAGGCGTGATTAATCCACGCAAGGAGAAAGACTCGATCGAATCCGAGATCGATGAATTCGGTATCAAAGTGGGAAGTCCCGTTCACCCGATCACGTCGCTTTCCGGTGGCAACCAGCAGAAGGTGGCTCTAAGTAGGGCGCTCGCCACGGACCCACAGGTGATGCTGATCGAAGAGCCCACTCAGGGTGTCGACGTGCGATCCCGGATGGACATCTACCGCATGTTGCGCTCCGCTGCGGATGGTGGGATCGGTGTCGTTATTGGATCTTCCGACGCCTCGGAGTTAGCCGGGATGGCAGACCGAATTGTCGTGATGTCACGGGGGCGTGTTGTTGCAGAGTTGCCGGGGATCGGAGCGACGGAAGAAACCATCGTCGGGAGCTTCTCTGTAGCAACTCACGCGGATTCCACAGGTGCCAAAGATGATTCCAAGGTGGCGGTGGACGGCGCGCGTCGTAAGCGTCTTTCCGGTGGAGCCCAAGACTTCGTGCGGCTCGCCGGACTCTCCCTCATCGTCGCAGCCATCTGGATAGCGGCGATTCTCATCCAGCCGAGATTCGGTAGTGCCCAGAGTTTCTATAACGTCTTGTTGCTGACCCTTCCTATTGCCGTGCTTGCGGTCGCACAGTTCTCCGTTTTGATGCTGGGTGGCATCGACGTCTCCGTCGGAGCTGTAGTAGGTCTAACCGTCGTGGTGATGTCGTACCTCATAACTCAAGGTAACGCGATACTACTTCTACTTTTTTCACTAGGCATCGTCATTGTTCTCGGTCTAATAGTGGGTGGGGTGAATGCTGTCCTCACGCAATACATAAAACTCTCTCCAGTTATTGCCACCATCGCGACCTTTGGCATCGTCTCGGGTCTCGGGCTCCTACTGCGACCTACTGCGGGAGGTGCGATCAACTCCGAACTCATGACCTTTATGACGAAGAAGATTGGGTTCATCCCGGCGCCGTTCCTCGTGATCATTCCTTTGCTTATAGTCGCTGACCTCGTGTTGTGGCGTAGCCGTTATGGACTGCTCATTCGTGCGGCCGGTCTAGAGCCAAATTTTGCGACCAGACTCGGCCTGAACGTCGCCAGAATGCGAGTGATGTCGTACGTCGTGGCCGCGATCGTTGCTGGAATCGCTGGCATAGTCGTTGCGGGCCAGGTAGGTACGGGTGATGCGACAGTCGGTAACGGCTACACGTTGTTGGCCATTGCCGCCCCTGTCCTCGGCGGCGCTAGCCTGCTCGGCGGTCGTGGGTCATTTGTCGGCTGCCTAGTGGGTGCTCTAATGCTCGCGCTTGCCACGGCGATTGTCCCCGCACTCAAACTGTCTGATGCCGTGAGCTACCTCCTCATCGGCGGCTTGACTCTCATCGCGCTGCTTGCCTACTCCAGTGGTGGCGGCGTGTTCCAGCGACGTCGGGCTACGTCCCGATAGTGATGTACGGAAGCGGTAATCGGCTTTTTGCAAGCCCCGGGCGCTACTTGCAAGGGCCCACTGCGCTGGACCAACTCGGCCAGATCGTCCAACCTTTTGGCACGCGACCGATTCTCGTGATGGATGAACCGGTATGCGAACTTATCGGCGACAGAGTGCTCTCTCAGCTCACCGCTGTTGGACTTGCGCCTCACGTAGCACTGTTTACCGGGGAGATCACTTACGCGAACGTTGAGCAACTTACGGAGTCCTGCCGCGGGCTAGGTGCTGGAGTCGTCGTGGGACTTGGTGGCGGAAAGGTGCTGGACACAGCCAAGGCAATGTCCTTGCGCCTGGGCGTTCCGATGGTCACGGTTCCCACGATCGCTTCAAATGACAGCCCGACGAGCAGCGTGATCGCGATGTACGACGACGAACATCGACTTATTTCGGTAGACAAGATGGTCGCGAATCCGGCCGCTGTCATCGTCGACACGAGCCTTATCGTGGAGGCACCTACGAGATTTCTGCGGTCAGGCATTGGCGATGCGTTGTCGAAGGTATTTGAGGCAGACGCCTGCCAGAATGGCACGGGCATGACCCCGTTGGGCACTCGTCCGCTAGGAATTGCATCGGCTATAGGCCAGCAGTGCTACCAAACATTGCGCGCGGACAGTGTCCAGGCCCTACGTGATTGCGAAGAGCATCGCGTCACTGACGCCGTGGAGCGGGTCGTGGAGGCGGTAGTTCTTCTTAGCGGCTTGTCTTTCGAGAATGGTGGTCTATCTCTAGCGCATTCACTTACTCGGGGACTCATGGTCACAGAGGGAGCCAAATCCCTGCTTCATGGCTACCACGTGGCGTGGGGCGCGGTGGTTCAGGTGGCCGCGGAAGGGCGCTCAGACAGCGAAGTCCTCGAACTCATGTCGTTTGTCCGGGCAACGGGATTACCGGCGAGTTCGGAAGATCTTGGCATTGTGGCCCCGCTGGAGCCGCAGCATCACGTCATTGCGACATTGACTCTGACCGCTCCGCACCTCGCGAACTTCTCGAAGCCAGTGACCGAGACGCTCATAGTTGAGGCCATTCAACGCGTGGATCGGCTAGCCACGCAACTGCCAGTCAGTTAAAACTCTGAGCAGTCAATCCCTGCCGGAATTGCCTAGGCTTCTTGAAGAATCGCGCGCACAAAGCGGGGTAGGTCCACCCCGTATCGAGCTTCAAGATATTCCTGCGATCCGCATTCGAAGAATGAATCAGCAAGGCCGATTCGCTCAACGGGACGAATGACACCGGCATCAAACATCGACTCAATTACCAAGGTGGCAAGGCCACCGGTCGTCTTGTGATTCTCGGCAACAATGACCCGGTCGTACTGTGCGGCAAATGCCAACACACCCGCTGTATCGAAGGGCTTAATGGTCGGCACGTGGAGTACCCCAACATCGACGCCTTGGGGCGCTACGTGAGCCGCTGCATCCAAAGCTCGTGCAGTCATGTAGCCCGTCGAGATGATCCCCACGCTGCCACCGGGTCGGAGGACTGCAGCCTTTCCAACTGTGAATTGATACGTGGCCGGGTCAAGTTCGACCGAGACGTTTCCGCGAAGAAGTCGCACGTAGACGGTCCCTGGAATATCGGCAACCGCGCGCACGACCTGCTTGAGTTCGGTGGCGTCACAAGGATCGATGATGGTGAGATCAGCAATACCGCGCATCATATTCAGGTCTTCTGTTGCCTGGTGAGTTGCTCCATAGCCGTTCATGAGGCCAGGCATTCCGGCAAAGATCTTTACATTCGCCATGGAATGCGCGCCGGCAATTGCAACAAAATCATAGGCGCGTCGCGACACAAAGACTGAATACGTCGTGCAGTAGGCAATCTTTCCGGTTTTCGCGAGGCCGGCAGAAACGGCGATCAGGTTCTGTTCGGCCATCCCGACGTTAAAGAATCTGT
Organism: uncultured bacterium; assembly: GCA_903850745.1. Classification (GTDB taxonomy): domain Bacteria; phylum Actinomycetota; class Actinomycetes; order S36-B12; family S36-B12; genus CAINMH01. The sequence goes on along the minus strand of CAINMH010000037.1, from coordinate 17,564 downwards.
CTGGGTGTTCGTCACGGAAGGCGAGAATGTCGCTATAGCGACCCATGTCAGCAGTCAGCGCGACGATATCCGACCTCTCGCGACCTAGCGCTGCGAGCTCTCGGCCAAAGGGTGCGAGTTCGGTGGTCTTGCCCGCGATCTCGATCAGCTCGCCCATGCCGCGGGTTTGTCCCGCGATCAACTGTTCGCTAGTCATTGCGCACCTCCGGTCGACCTGCTTCAAGCTCTTGGCGACAGACCTGCCACTCGTCATCCGAGATGCGAACGAAGTGAGCACGCTCGCGTCGTTCGAGTGTGGGGATGCCAGAACCGGGTTGGGTTCGCATGACAATTGCTTTGGGGCGACCATCAGCCTGTCGTGCGTTCACGAGCGCATCCGTCAGAGCCACCAGGTCATTCCCATTGATCTCGACTGTGTCCCAGCCAAACGCAGCAATCTTGTCTGCGACGGGTTCCAGCTGGACGTGGATGGCTCCATCTGCTTGGACACCGTTGCAATCAAATAAGGCGACGAGATTGTCGCAATTAAATGTGGCTCCGGACATCAAGGCTTCCCAGGTCGAGCCTTCCTGCAACTCCCCGTCGGAGACTTCGCAGAAGACACGGGATCCTTGTCCATCCAAACGCAGACCAATTGCCATCCCGACTGCTTGGCCCAGACCCTGACCGAGCGAGCCGCCGACGATCTCGATACCGGGCAGATCGTCGAAGGTGCTCATGGGGAGCCTGGAGCCATTGAGGCCGTAGGTGGGCAGTTCGGCTAGGTCGAGGTACCCGGCCCGCGCGAGTAGGGCATACATGGCGATGGAGTAGTGCCCGGTGGACAGCAGGAAGCGGTCACGCTGCGCCCAACTCGGATTTTGGGGGTCGTGGCGCATCTCGAAGAAGTACAGGGCGGCCAGGCAATCGGCCATGCCGAGGCCTTGAGCGACGTAGCCCTCACCCTTACCCGCAGCCATATCGAGCATCGAGACTCTCAACTCGTATGCGCGGACCCTGAGGCGGTCTAGATCAGCACCCGTTGGTGCCCCGGGGGACATATGTGTCGTGGTCGTCATTCGGTCTCCTACCTGCGTGAAGCCTGCGCTTAAGGGTCTCACGCATGGTTCTTCTGGCGTGTCCCAAACTGGCACGGCCCGACTGGCGGACCTATGTGGATGCTGGTAGCCCGCGACCGGAGGGACGAGAGATGTCTGTCGGATTTGCACGCAGAATGTGGGCGCTGGATTGCCCGACGTTGACCGTGGATGCAATCTCACTTATGTACGGACTGTCGGGCAAGGTTACGATCCCGATGCCGGCATTCCTCATCGAACACCAGCAGGGCTTGGTGCTGTTTGATACCGGAATTTATCCCGATGCCATCGAGGATCCAGTGGCGATCTATGGCCAGGAACTTGCTGATGGATTAGGCATCACGGGGACGGTTGATCAGCGCATCGATCGACAGATAGCCGCGCTCGGCTACAAACTCGAAGATGTCAAATACGTGATTTCTTCGCACCTACATTTTGACCATGCTGGTGGACACCACCTTTTCCCGAATGCCACTTTTTATGCTGGCCAGGGGGAGTTGGAGTTTGCCTTTTTCCCGGCAAAGTTGGGGAGTTTCTGTTTTATCCCTGAACATGTCGCCCAATATCGTGAGTGGAATTGGCGAGTCGTGCCGCGCGGCACTGACCTCGATGTCTTCGGCGATGGCAGTTTGATCATTCTTTCCACGCCAGGGCATACACCTGGTGAGGTCAGCCTCAAGGTGCGGCTGGCGAGTCGTACCTTCCTCCTGACTGGAGATGCAGTACACCTTCGTGCGGCACTAGAAAACGAATGGCCATTCCCACTAGATGTCGACACGTTGTCGGCTGTGCATAGCCTGCTACGTATCAAGCGAATGGCAGAATCTGAAGACCTCAGCGTATGGATCAACCACGATCCCGACGACTGGGCTCAATACCAGCACGCGCCGTACTGCTACGAGTAGATCTCTATGGACATACTCAACGATTACCGTTGTCACAGTTGCGGCCATATGGCAGAACATTGGACTGCCCGTCCCGCGCCGGAAGTTATGGCATGTGAAGCCTGCGGTGGTGATGCGCGAAAGGTGTTTGCTGCCCCTCGCCTCGGCGGCAAGGCTCAAGCGCCCAAGGCCGCCTCAGCTGCGCCACGTCCTTCCATGTGCAGCCAGTATCCGATGGTGCCGGGCCTGTGCCATATGTCAGAGGACGCCGGGCGTATGTGGGTCGCCAAATACAAGGGAGACAATCGCGCCGTTGAGCGAGAGATCGCGTATCAGGAAACTAAGGTCAAAGAGCGGCCGTTCACCACTGAGGATGCGATCTCGCACAACCACCACCCCGGGGGATCGACCTTGGCCCCCGACCCGGTTCCCTAAGTCAGACGAGTCCGGCAACCACCGGCATCGCCCGGCCGCCTATTTCGTCCAGTTCGATGCGCACAGACATATCGACGCGCAGATCACTTTCGACCACGGCAGATGAGACGCGGGATTCAATAAATGTAGTGGGGTCGATGGCAATGATTGCGATCGTGTAGGGCACCTCGTCGGCAAAGGTGGGTGAAGGTGCTCGGTGCACCGTTGACCACGCAACAATCTTTCCGGTAGGCGCAATGTCGATGAGATCAAGTGTCGTGGCATGGCAATGACCGCACACCGGGCCTGGTGGATGTTGTAAGGCCCCACATTTCGTGCAGTTTTGGATACAAAGCCGCCCGTCAGCCCATGCCTTCCAGAGGTCTTCAGCTGGATCATTCACCACTACCGCCTTCCCAAGATCAGAGTGGTTTGGGCGCCGAGGATGCCGCCGTTGCCATGCACCAAGGCAAGTTCAGGTCTGGACGCAAGTTGATGTGAACCAGCAACACCACGCATCTGGCGTACAGCCTCGGTCACGTGCAAAATGCCTCCGGAACCGCAGGAAAGCAGGCCGCCATTGGTGTTGCTAGGAAGTGCACCTTCGCGGTCCAACATCCCGCCACGAACTGCCGCGCCCGCCTCGCCGCGCGCGCAAAGACCAAAGTCCTCCATCAGCATCAAGACCGTAATCGTGAAGCAGTCGTAGATCTGCGCCATGTCGAGGTCAGCTGGGCCGACTCCCGCCATCTCAAAGGCCGTGCGGGAGGACTGTCCCGCGGCGGTCTTGCCGGTAGTGAAGAGATCGGGATTACGCAGAATCGAAGAATGAGACAACGCCTCTCCGAAGCCAAGAACGTCGACGGATCCTTGGCGGCCTCGATCTACTCGGCTGACGACCACAGCGCCGCCATAGTCCGTCACGAGAGCGCATTCGAGTCGGTGCAGGGGAGAAGAAGCCATCGGCGAGGAAAGGACATCATCAATCGTGATCAGCTTCCGGTATTTTGCAGCCTCGTTCAGCGACGCGTGCTTGCGAAATTGAACTGCGACCGAAGCAAGGTCCTCACTCGTTGCGCCGGTCCGCGACATGTAGGAGTGGGCAATAAGCGCGTATTGCGTAGTGATGAGTGGGCCACTGGCTACTTCGAAGGCGTTCAACGAAGCCGAGAGGGCTCCGGTCATATCCTCTGGATTTCCCGAGACTCTATTGTCGGCCCACACGGCTAGGGCCGTGGTGCACGCACCGCCCATGACTGCCAGAACGGCATCGACTACAACTGACGAGCCCGTTGCCCCACTACGTGAAATTGTCTGCGACCACAGCGGGCGGACCCCAAGCGCCTCAGCCAAATCCGCGCTGAAGTCGAGATGTCGCTCCGCAAGCGAATAACCCGTGACGACACCGTCGATCTCACCGATTTCTATTCCGGCATCGCTGATGGCCGCGAGGGAGGATTCGACAGCCATCGAAATCGCGGTACGTCCCGGTTGGGGAGTGCGATCAGACTCTCCTGCTCCCAGGATTGTGGCTTTCATAAGACCAATTCGCTTTCAGCGAACGTTGCCGATGGAGATGAACTTGTACTCCATGAATTCGTCCAAACCGAGGAAGCCACCTTCGCGACCGAGTCCACTTTCCTTGAACCCGCCGAAGGGTGCTTGCACTGCGGAGAAGGTTGAATCGTTAACGCCAATCGTGCCGAATTCCAACGCCTCGGTGACTCGGATCGCGCGGTTGATATCGCGAGTGAAGAGGTAGGCAGACAGGCCGTATGGAGTGCCATTTGCGCGGGCAACCACGTCCTTCTCGTCAGAGAAGGGGACGAGCGGAGCGACAGGACCAAAAGTCTCTTCCTGCATGACCTGCATCGATTCATCGACTCCCACTAGGAGAGTGGGTTCGAAGAATTGGTCGGATTTCAAATCAGTGCCGCTGGCCCGCTTACCGCCCTGGAGAACCCGTGCTCCCTTGGCGATTGCATCGGCTACGTGGCGCTCTACCTTCTCGACTGCAGCGGGCTCGACGAGCGGGCCCACCGTACTATTTGGATGTAGCCCATCTCCGACTTCGAGCTGGCTCATAGCCAACTGCATGCGTGTTGCCAATTCATCAATGATGGATTCGTGGACGTAGATTCGGTTGACCGAGACACATGTCTGCCCCATGTTGCGGAACTTAGAAGCCATGGTCTCGGCAACCACGACATCGAGGTCTGCATCCTCAAAGACGATCGTTGGCGCTTGTCCACCAAGCTCCAACGAGACCTTCTTGACGTGATCTGCACCACGACGCATGAGTAGTTTGCCGACTTCTGTGGAGCCCGTAAACGAGACGGCTCGTACGCGTGGATCCGCCATAATGATGTCGGTGAATTCGTAGGGCTCTGCAGCGCAGACGACAGAGAACACTCCTTTGGGGAGTCCAGCTTCGTCGAAGGCTCGGGCTATCTCAAGCGAAGACAGCGGCGTGAGCTCGGCAGGCTTGGCAATCATGGGGCACCCGGCAGCCAACGCCGCGCCCAACTTCCGGAGCAACTGAACGGAAGGGAAATTCCACGGAGTGATGGCGACGCTGATTCCGATGGGCTGCTTGACGACAACGATGCGCTTATCGGGAACGCTCGCCGGAATAGTGGTGCCGTAGGCGCGTCTTCCCTCCTCGGCGAACCAATCGATGAATCCGCATCCGTATGCGATTTCACCTTTAGCCTGCGCGAGTGGCTTTCCCTGCTCCCGGGTGAGGATCTCGGCAAGCTCGTCGACTCGGCCCATCATGATCGCAGCTGCGCGGCGCAGAATGTGCGAGCGCTCAATCGCGGGCATGGCCGCCCAGTCGGCCATCGCGGCCTCAGCTCGATCGATCGAGTCACGGATGTCATCTGCAGTAGCAGAGGCAACTTCCGCCACCGTTTCGCCGGTCGCTGGATTCACCACAGAGAAAGTTCCGCTTGTGCCTGGCTCGCGCCACTCGCCACCGATGTAGTTCCCGTACGTCTTCATGTGATCTCCAATGGGTTCTTCTGGTGGTTCCTTGGTCAAGGAATGATGGCGGCTCGGGATACGGCGCGGGCCTCGCTCAACTCTAAGGCCGTATTGATGTCATCCAAAGCAAAAACTCGATCGCTGAGTTCCTCGAATGGGAAACGAGAAGCATTTTCGGCGAGAAATGTTAACGCGCGCTTGAGGTACCAAGGGTGATAGCGCAGGATTCCAAAGATGCGCAGTTGTTTACGTGTGATGAGTGCTGGAGCAAAACTAATCTCGAATTCCTTGCCGACATTGAGGTTGCCGATTGACGCGATGTGGCCACCGGGGCGAGAGAAATCAACCGCCTCGGCGAAAGCCGAAGCGCGACCGGTGAGCTCAATAACCACGTCAGCGCCGATGCCACCAGTCAACTCCATGATGCGAGCCGTTCGTTCCTCGGCGGAGGGGAATTCGTTGATGTCCACTATGTCGTGAGCGCCAAACTGCAGTGCGGCTGCGATACGCACAGGCTCCTTTTCTACGACAATCACTCGCGCACCTTGGCGGTTGGCAACGGCTGCTGCGTAGAGGCCTAGTCCACCAGCTCCCTGAACGACAACGTTTTGGCCGTACCGCACACCGAGCTTGTCGATTGCAAAGACCATCTGCGCAAGTCCGCAGTTGGCGCCGGCCGCGGCCGCGTCACTAACCTCGTCGGGCACCTTGTAAAAGAACTGCCCGGGGCTTAGGTAGTAGTGCGTGGCGAAGGCGCCGTTGAAGTGTGGGGGAGTGGCTGGCGCGAGTGCTGAGTTTCGGTTCACGTTGAGGCACATCTCAAAATCGCCTCGGCTGCAAGCAGCGCACTTTAGGCAGGTGTGGTAATAAACCGCCGCCACTCGGTCACCGACTGAGAGAGGTTGACCAGCACTATCTGTCGTTACACCTTCACCAAGCTCTGCTACCTCAGCCACAAATTCATGACCCATAACAACGTCACGAAACGCAACGCTGAGGAAGTGCCAAATGTGCAAATCTGACCCACACACGTTTGCTCGGCGCACCTTCAGAAGAGCTGCGCCAGGTGGCAAGGCCGGCAATTCATATTCCTGAATCTCCACTTGAGACGGACCCAAGAGCGCGACGAGGCGACCCTTCACAGTGTTCTCCTCAACGTAGATGCCAGATTCTTGATCAGACCATTGGGACCGAGAGCACCGATGTTCTAGTTTGGTACAGGCGCAAGGACCCGGATCCTCGATCTAGGCGAGTTCCACCACTGCGTCTACGGCCAGAGCCCCAAATGACGGCTCGCCGAACGCAGCCCCGATCATGAGTGGATTGACATCTACGCTCTGGATCGCTGGGTTATCGAGCATCAACTCGCCGAGTGCGACGGCGGCACGAGCCCAAGCTTCCACATCTGTGGGCGGCTCTCCTCGTACGCCACTCAGTAGCGGAGCAATATGAAGCCGTTGGATTGCGGCTAAGGCAGCCGATTCGTCGAACGGCGGAATCAACGCTTGGACATCATCAAGGGCTTCCACATACTTGCCGCCAGCACCGACGAGAACGATTGGACCAAACACCGCGTCGACGTGTGCTCCAATCATTCCTTCCGTCACTCCTCGGACCATCGGTGCGACGATCACTCCGTCGTTTGCTAACTCAAGGCGAGACATTATCTCAAGCATGTCATCAGCCGCTGATGCGACAGCATCACTCGTCGAGAGCCCGAGGCGTACCAAGCCCAACTCGCTCTTGTGCGTCGCCGCTGAGGGGCATCCCTTCACTACAACCGGGATGTCTCCGTATGAGTGGAAAGCGGCAACGGCCGCAGTGGAAGTGGCACACAGTGTGGAGGGCGCAACGGGGATGCCACGGTCGCTGAGGAATTCCAGTGCTGCCGATTCACTGAGACTGCGCACCACGGGCGATCCCTTGACGGAATTGTGGAGTGGTCCAAGCCGACGGACCTCTTCCATGAGTTCGCGATGGTGTAGAAACTGTCCTAACGCAGCCAAAGCCGTTGCCTCGTCATCAAAGACAACGAGGCCCTTTTCGCGGAATGCACGCGCGACGGGTTCTTGGGGTATTGCCACCACCACGGGTTTACGATCTCGCTCGGCGAACTCGGCGGTGTCCGCTGCAAAGCGGGGGAAGTCGTATCCCTTTCCAGAGACCGGAATACCGACGAGCGCCGCATCGACTCCGGGGTCTGCAGCGAGAACGGGGAATACCTTTCCAAAGAGACTGCTATCGGTGAGTAATGCTGCAGTGATGTCGACAGGATTCGTCTTCGTGGCGAAGGTTGGCAGAATTTCCGTCAGAGCCTGTGAAGTCTCCGGCGTAAATTGCGTCAACTGCAAGCCATTGTCTGCCGCCGCATCGGCCCCAAGAACGCAGATCGCTCCCGAGTTACTCACGATGGCAAGACGTCGTCCACGCGGGTGCCAGTCCTTGAGGTAGAGGGCAGCGGTGTCGACCATGCCGCTCATACTCTTCGCGCGCCAGATGCCCACTCGCTTGAAGAATGCATCCACTACTCTTTGTTCGTTGGCCAAGGCTCCGGTATGCGACGAAGCGGCTCGTCGGCCATCAACACTTCGCCCACCCATCATGGCCACAATCGGGATGTTTCGATCCAGCGCCTGCTCAGCGGCAGCTTGGAGGGAGGCCGGATCACGAATGTCCTCCAAGTACAGCAGGAGGAGTCTGATATCCGGATCCTGTAGTACAGCGAGCGCGAGGTCTCCCACTCCCAGATCAGCGTCATTGCCGGTGCCATGCACATAGCGCACGCCGAGACCGCGGCGACGAAGCAGTCCGTAAGGAACCGAACACATTGCGCCACTTTGACTGACAATGCCGATGGGTCCATCTAGCGGTTCTTGCTCAACGAACATGGTCGAGAAACTCAAGATTGTTCCGGTGCCAAAGTTGGCGAGTCCTTGGGAGTTTGGTCCGACGAGGCGCATTCCTCCCGCGTGTGCAATTGCCACCAGATTGTGTTGACGAGCCAGATCCTCAGGGCGTCCAGTTTCGCCGAAGCCAGATGCCATGACCACGCCACCCTTGACGCCTAAGGCGGCACACGCCTCGACAGCCGCCACCGCAGCTTCGCCGGGTAGGGCGATGATGGCCACCTCGGGCACGATGGGTAAAGAGGCAACATCGGGGTAGGCGGGTAGGCCCTGAATCGTGGCCCGGCTTGGATTGACCGGAAGAATTGCCCCGGAGAATCCGTACTTGCGCATGAAGGCGATTGGACGCCCCCCGATCTTGTCCGGATCGTCAGAGGCTCCGATGATGGCGACAGAGGACGGGTTATGCAGGAAGGGGAGCCCTGCTTCGCTCATAAATCTTCACCTCGACGCGCTAGTGGATTGATCGCTGGATTAGTTGCTCTCATTCTCTCGTAGGGCTGGTGCCCCCTGCTGTCCCATTCCGATACGAGGGTCCGGCCGCCGGGACCCGGAGCATAGGAGGTTCATGGGAGGGTTCAACTCTCAATCACAGTCGAGGGGATGATGGGCATGGGCGCGAAGCCGCCAGTTTTCGCAGAGGCATCTCATGCCGAGTTGACGCCCATTGATCACTTATTGCGGTCTGCCGTGGTTCATGGAGGACGGCTGGCGGTCGTAGACGGGGACATTCGCCTGACATATGCCGAATTGTTGGAGGAGTGCACCCGTCAGGCGGGGCTTCTTGCGGAGCTCGGAGTCATGCCGGGTGATCGCGTGGCCGTACTCGCTCCGAATACCTCGATCCTCTTGGAGACTCACTTCAGTGTCCCGATGGCAGGCGCTGTGCTCGTGGCTCTCAACACTCGGCTCAAAGCTGCGGAGATTGCCGCAATCGTCGAACACTGTGGCGCACAACTCGCGATTGTCGATGAGGACTTCCTGGACCGGGCACACGATATTGCTGTCCCCGTCATTGCGGCTGAGGACTTTCGGTTGCGCGCTCAATCAGCAATGCCGTTGTGTCTCCCTGTTACTGACGAGCGTTCTCTGCTGTGCTTGAACTACACCAGCGGAACAACGGGTAAGCCGAAGGGAGTGATGTACCACCATCGCGGGGCCTATCTGCAGTCCGTTGCGATGGCCTATCACCTCAACCTTGGTGTCGACACGGTTTACCTGTGGACGCTTCCCATGTTCCATTGCAATGGCTGGACGTTCCCCTGGGCGATCGTTGCGGCCGGTGGTACCCAAGTGTGTCTACGCAAGGTTGTGCCCTCTGAGAGCTGGCGCCTCATCCGAGAAGAAGGCGTCAACTGTCTCTGCGCAGCACCCATTGTTTTGGGTGATCTAGTGCGAGCACCAGAAGCCGGTCCGTTGACCGAGCGGGTCAAGGTGGGCACCGGTGGTTCGCCGCCCTCTCCTACTTTGCTTGCCGCGATGGAGTCTTTGGGTTTCGATGTGATGCATCTATATGGCCTCACCGAAACCTTCGGGCCGATGGTGGCTTCACCTTGGTATCCCGAATGGGATGAATTGCCCGATGACGTACGTTCGAAGCTTAAGGCGCGCCAAGGCGCTCCCAACCTCATTTCGCAACCGCTCTGCGTCGTTGCACCGGACGGCACGATCGTCCCCCGCGACGGAGAAAGCATGGGCGAGATTTGGTTGCGCGGTAACAATGTGACGCTGGGCTACTTCAACGATCCAGAGCAGACTGCGATTTCCTACGCGGATGGCTGGTTTCGAACAGGCGACCTCGCAGTGTGGCATCCCGACGGCATGATTGAAGTGCGAGATCGCTCCAAGGACATCATCATCAGCGGTGGCGAAAACATCAGTTCCATCGAAGTTGAGCAAGTGCTGGTGGCGCACCCGGCCGTGGCAGAGGCCTCCGTCATTGCCGGACCGCATGAGCGCTGGGGCGAAGTGCCGGTCGCATTCGTCGCGGTGGCGGAGGGCCAAGAAGTCAGTGAGCAGGCTCTGATCGATTGGTGTCGCGAGAGACTCGCGCATTTCAAGGCGCCGAGCCAAATCATTTTTTCTGATCTACCCAAGACGAGCACAGGCAAGATCGAGAAGTTCGTATTGCGAGAGCGACTACGTGCTCAACAGCTCGCGGGAAAGGACTGACGGTCCTTTCACATATAGCGTCCGCCTGTTACTTCTGTGACTGTGCCGGTGACGTAGCTGGACAGATCGCTGGCGAGAAATAGCGCCACACTGGCGACCTCGTCGGGTTCACCGGCACGGCGCATGGGGACCTCGGCCAACTTTTGGTCCCAAATATCTTTGGGCATCGCTTCAGTCATCGCCGTACGAATGAGTCCAGGCTGAATTGCATTGACACGTACGCCGGCGGATGCGACTTCTTTTGCGGCGGCTTTTGTCAGCCCCACAATCCCGGCTTTGGCTGCGGAGTAATTGGTCTGCCCGAAGAATCCGACCTTTGCCGAGATTGAAGACATGTTCACAATTGATCCGGATTCCTGCTCGCGCATGCGTGCTGCTGCGAATCGGGTGCCATTCCAACAACCTTTGAGGTGTACGGCAATCACTTGGTCGAAGTCGGCTTCGGTCATTTTGCGCATCGTGGCATCGCGAGTGATGCCGGCGTTGTTAATCATGATGTCTATCGAGCCAAAGGCATCTACAGCTCCGGCGATCAACGCTTCGACATCAGCCGACCGGGTGACATCGCAACGAATCGCCAAAGAGTCGGCGCTGAGAGATCCTGCTGCGGCTCGCGTGGCGTCTAGATCAAGGTCGCCGAGGACTATTCGAGCGCCTTCACTGTGGAAGCGGTGGGCAATCGCCAAGCCGATCCCTTGCGCGCCGCCGGTGATAACTGCGATTTTTCCGTCTAAAAGTCCCATGTGATACATCCTCTCTAGACGACGTCACCCTATTGGAGTACCGATCGTCGCCTCATGGGGCAGCGCCAAGCGGACCGAGAGGCGGTGCATTAGCCACCGACGCTCGGCTCTATACGCCCCATGCGTCACATGCGATTGAGGGGCCTCAAGACCGATATCTGGCCCGAGCCCCACGTAGACTGCCACGGTGATCCTCCTCGACAACGTGACCAAGCTCTACCCGAGCCAGACCCGACCGGCCCTTGATGGGATCACGGTCGAGGTCGAGCGAGGGGAGTTTGTGTTCCTCGTGGGAGCCTCCGGATCTGGCAAGTCCACCTTCCTCCGACTTATTTTGCGCGAGGAGCTCCCAACGGGCGGCAAAGTGTGGGTCGCGGGCAAGGACCTCAACCGCCTGTCCAACTGGAAGGTCCCTGGGTTGCGCCGCCAGATCGGCACGGTGTTCCAAGACTTTCGGCTCCTCCCCAATCGCACCGTGGCGGGCAACGTCGCCTTCGCTCTAGAGGTCATCGGACGCCCGCGCTCTCAGATCAAGCGCGTGGTGCCCGAGGTCCTCGAACTCGTCGGACTCGAAGGCAAAGAGGGCCGCATGCCCGACGAGCTCTCCGGTGGAGAACAACAACGTGTTGCCATCGCGCGTGCCTTCGTCAATAAGCCGGCGATTCTCATTGCCGATGAGCCCACGGGCAACCTTGACCCTGCGACTTCTGTCGGCATCATGAAGCTCCTTGATCGCATCAACCGCACCGGCACCACAGTGGTCATGGCCACTCACGATGCCGCGATTGTCGATCAGATGCGCAAGCGTGTCGTCGAGATGGAGATGGGACATGTCGTACGCGATCAGTCCCGCGGCATTTACGGATATAACCGATGAGACTTCGATTCGTACTCAGCGAGGTCGGCGTTGGTCTACGCCGCAATCTCACAATGACGCTCGCCGTCATCATCACCGTTGCCGTGTCACTCGCACTCTTCGGCGTCAGCCTGCTTGTGCGTGCACAGGTCGAGACGATGAAGGACTACTGGTACGACAAGGTGCAGGTCTCAATCTTCCTGTGTAGTGAAGGCTCCGACGCGCCTTCGTGCTCAGGTGGCGCCGTGACTGATGCGCAGCGGGACCAGATCGAGGCCGACCTCAATTCACTTAAGCCGCTCGTCGAAGAGGTTTATTTCGAATCTAAGCAAGAGGCATACGAGCGATTTAAAGAGCAGTTCAAGAATTCACCGATTGCCGACACGATCACGCCAGAAGCGATGCCTGAGTCGTTCCGCGTCAAACTTTCTGATCCTTCCAAATACCAAGTTGTGGCGTCCGCTTTCGACGGACGGCCCGGTGTTGAGCAGGTCAATGACCAGCGACAGATTCTCGACCGGTTCTTCCAACTGCTGGGCGGGTTGCAGGCCGTAGCACTCGCGATTGCGCTTTCCATGCTTGTTGTCACTGTCCTGCTCACGGCCAACACGATGCGTGTCGCCGCGTTTAGCAGACGACGAGAGACGGGCATTATGCGACTTGTGGGCGCATCCAATCTCTATATCCAGTTGCCCTTCCTCGTGGAGGCGGCACTCGCGGCCGCGGTCGGGGCCGTACTTGCCATCGGTGCGTTGCTATTAGTCAAGGGCGTTGTCATCGACCAGTTGGTTGCACCCAACTATCAGTTCACCGCATTCGTTGGTTGGGATGCGATCGCGACCATCGCGCCCATCATGTTTATCGTTGGTGTTGGACTGGCTGCCATCGCGGCATTCTTCACTCTGCGCAAGTACCTGCGGGTCTGACATGCCACGCGAACAGGGCCGCAAGCTGATCGCGCAGAACCGCAAGGCTCGGCACGACTACTCCATCGAAAGCACCTTTGAGGCCGGCATCGTGCTGACCGGCACCGAGGTCAAGTCCCTGCGGGCTGGCCGCGCGACCTTGACCGATGGGTTCGCCACGATCGATGACGGCGAGGCGTGGCTCCGGGGCGTACACATCCCCGAGTACGACCTTGGCACCTGGAACAATCATGAGCCGCGCCGCACCCGAAAGCTCTTGCTGAAGCGCGACGAGCTGCGCAAGATCGCGGGCAAACTCAAAGAGTCTGGCCTCACCCTCGTGCCGCTTGCGCTGTATTTCAAGGACGGCTACGCCAAGGTTGAAATAGGCATTGGTAAGGGCCGCAAGGCGCACGACAAGCGCCAGGCTATTGCCGAGCGGGAATCCACCCGGGAGATCCAGCGGGCCAGCGGGCGTCGCTCCAAGGGCATGGCCTAAGCGCCGTCACGTGGGTAGCCACTAGGGGAATTTCACAGTTTGTTCACGGGAAACTGGCGCGGGCCGGACTAGCGTCCTAAGGGGGCTAGGCCCTAGTGTCAGCGAGCATGGGCAACCTTCGTCGTGCAGCCACGCTGGCCACCACCACCCTCACGCTTCTGACCGCAACGGTCACCCTCGCGCCGGGTTGGCTCACCGCCCAGGCCGCCGAGGCAGCGGGGCAAGCGGCGAGTCAGTCGGCCGCCGATCAACAAGCGGCTGCGGCCGCCGGTTCGACCCCTACTTCTTCACTAAGCCTGACTCTGACGGCAGCGCAGATTCCGGCCAAGTCCAACACCACCCCGACGCCAACGCTGAACATTAACCCCAATGAGTCCTCCGTCCTTGCCGTTGGAATTCGCCCGTTGGCAATTCTTGATCGCACGTCAGGATCTGTCGCTCCCTCATTGACGATCGTCTTGCCCACAGGGGTCCGCATCCTAAACGTGATCACCGACCCTGACCCTGGCGTCACGGGCGCTTGGGCCTGTAAGGGCAGCGGCACTGTGACGTGCTCTCTCCTGGAGTCTGATGGGACACCGGGTCGAATTCCTAACAACCGGCTTGCGCAGGCTCTACTCGTCGTGAGTGCGCCGACTTTGGCAATCACGGGAAAGAGCATTGGCACGATTGCCGTTCGCGCAGCCGCGACAGCCCCGAACCCGCAGTCAGTTATCGGGGAGATTACTCAGAACAGCAATATCGCGGTAGCCGTTGTGAAAGATGTACCACCAGGAGTGTTGGTTCGAGATGTGCCAGTTCAATCTGCTCCGACGGCAAACAAGATTTCGATACGGACAATCGTGCTGAGTCGACTTGAAGCAAGCAACTCATCAATCACGATGGATTCACTGGTTCCTAGCGGGTCAAAGAGTATTGCGATCAAGGCTCCCGGCTGGTCCTGTACCACGGGCGATTCGGCATCATGCGTGACGACCAAGAGTCTCAAGGTCGGGGATATCTCTGACATTGATGCCACATTTGTCGCTCCCGGGACCGACGACCACATCCCGTGGACGATTCAGACTTCAATAAGTGGCGGCCAATTCACGAAGGGTGGCAAGCCGGGCCAGCCTCAGGTCAGCGCTCCCATCGTCTCCGGCCTCGCCATGGATCAGATGCGAGCTAAGCCGGATCCTGCAAACTTCATCATTGAGATGCGTTCGCCCCGCGGTCAGGGCCTCATTCAAGGCGGCACGGAGACCTTCAGTGTCTTCCTTCGAAACGCCTCTCGCAGTGCCTATACCCCCACCGTGACTGTCTCCCTGCCTGTCGGAGTGTCCGCGATTGAAGGCGAGAAGGACTGGATCTGCACAGGCGATGCAACATTGACGTGCGTTGGTCCGAAGTTGAAAGGCCGAGAGACTGGGCGCATGCCGTTGACGATCAAGGCAGCCTCGGATGCGCCCACGGGACAAGCTGTAGTCAAGGTATCGGTGGCACCTGGCGGAGATAAAAGCTTCACACATCCCATTTTCATAGCGGATGCGGGCGATCCGGTTGCGGGCGTAGAGATCCGCAAAATAATTCGTGACGATGTGCGAGGCCGGGGCAACGGCGAGGTGTTGACCGCGCGTGTCGGGACCACGTCTCAATACCGTGTGCTCATTCCGAATATCGGCGGTGCTCGACTGCGTGAAGGTAAGTCGGTGACATTTTCGCAGGAGGTCGGACCGGGCGCGAGATTTACTGACGTCGCCGGCGAAGGCTGCACGATCACTCAAAACGGCGCCAAGTGGGTGTGTAAAGCAATCGCGCAACGTTCGGTGAAGCCTGGTGAGTCAATTGCTGGCGCTACGATCTCGTTCGTCGCCTCGCGGCCAGCCATTGAAGTTCCGTTCGGACGCGTACGTGCGCTCGTTGATAACACCCAAAATCAGCCGACTTATCGCGGCGTCAATTTCCGGGCGGCTCATCCCCGGCTCCCATTACGAGTAATCACGCGACTCGAGGACGGCATCACTGCCGGTGGCGACAGCCTGCTCAAGCTCCAGATTGCTGATAAGTCCACGGCATTCAAGGTGCACGGAGTCAAGGTGATTGGCACGCTTCCAGAGGGAATCACTTCAGGTGCCATACGTGAAAATGGATGGACGTGCGAAGCGGGCGATAATGTCTCCTGCAAGTACGCCCCGGTGCTCGACAAGAGTGCGCGCACGCCTGTCGTCACCATCCCGTTGCTTGCTTCAGTGGATGCTCAACCTGGTCTGCGTTCAATTCTGTGGACTGCCAGTGGTATCAGACCGAATTTTGCGACGGGTTCGGTTCGTGCTCGTTTAGCGGTTTTCCCGGGAGCAGTCCTCAAGGCTGAGGCAGTGCCGAATGTCATAGGTCAACGCGCCGTCGGTGACCGCGCCAGTCGAGTGATCTTGCGTGCAGTTAACTCGACGCGAGGTTCTCGTGTCTGGACTCACCGTTGGGAGCAGGTGTGCTTAACCCAGAATGAGCGCGATGTCCTTGAGCAGTGTCGGGGCGTACGAACCGAGGCAGTCAAAGTCATGTCGCCGAACCGTGAGATTGCTTCGGTTCTCATTCCGGTGAATGCAGGAGATAAAAGTTATGTCTTCCGCGTCCGTGCATCAGATAGCCATTCGAGCTTCGACAAGTTCGTGAAAGTTGAGGCGGCAGGTGCGACCAATCGTGCCCGCAGTTATCGTCTTCCGCAGGTAGATGCACGAACTGGATTTGCCCCGACCGCCGATTTCGGTTCGACCCGTGAGCCGGTAGCGCCGACAATGGCCACCGCAAATCTGATTGCAGTGACCTCCGAGACTCCGGTTGTGGCTAATCCCACAACGCAAACGCCTGTGACCTCTACCCCCCGCAACTCCAATCTTGGTGTCAGCATCGCAGGTGGTGCGCTTCAGATTGTCCGTAATGGCGCGAAGGTGACGTTGGATACCGCGGTCTCCAATGCCAGTGGCAAAGTCACATACGCGTGGCAACAGATTGTGGGCGTCGCACCTGCCCTCAGCAGCACTTCGGTGGCCAAGCCAACCTTTACAGTCCCCAATAACACTCGCGTCATCACCTATCAGGTGACCGTGACTGATGGCACTGGGGCAACAGCAATTGACACGGTGACGTACGCGCTCAACCCCACGGTGACGACCCAGTTCTGCTCGCTCTACAACAAGGCGGCAGCCGCGGTCAACAAGGCAGCCCAAGGAGCAGCGAAGCTCTCAACGGCTTTAAGTGACCAGATCAACGCCGTCTTCAATCAGCTCCGCATGATCAACGACGTCTGCAACTCCGATTCCGGCTTCACCTTCTCTGGTACGAACCTGTCCTTTGGTGGGTTCAAGATCTCTGGCGCGTCAGGCACCGTGAGCGCAGCGGGCATTGCGATCTCTGCTGGCTCACTGACCTCACCTGCCGGCTGGGGCCTGCCGGAGATGAACCTCTCGAACGCCGGTCTCGTGATTGCGTTTGTGGGCACGACGACAGCGGATGTGACGATGTCGGGGTCCTTCACGATGTCGAACTTTGCCTTCTTCCCATTGCCGGGCGGTTGGACTGGCAAGACCAAGGTGTCGTTCGTTGCATCGGCTGGGAACACCTCGGTTGCGATTGCGGCGAATTCATCTGATCCAGGCGGTGCGACCGCGACCTTTAGTGGCAATGTCTCCACGAATGGCTCCTTCAACGCAACTGTGACTGCGAACGACCTGATCAAGATCGGTGGGGCGGGGGTGAATGCCACCGGTTCAGTGGCGTATTCCACTACAAACGGGATTACTGGCAGTGTGACCGGCTCTCTGACGAGCACAGCGACTCTGGTGGACGGTGTCACGATTCCCACCCTAAACATCTCGTGGAAGCCGGGGGCTTCACCCGCTATTACTGCGCGTGGCACGGTGGCCTTTGAGTATGGCTCGTCTGGCAACTCCATCAGTGTCAACGCGACGATCGCATACACCTCAACGACCGAGTGGACCGCGACAGTGACCGGGGGCGGCACAGCGACATGGCAGCCTGTCCCCGGGCTGACCATCCAGCCGAGTGACTTCACTGGCACTTTTGCTTCCGTCGAAGGTGAATTGCAATGGGCCCTCGATGTCAATGTGAGCCAGGCGTGGTCACCG
>CAINMH010000036.1 GCA_903850745.1 uncultured bacterium | reverse complement strand
TTCTCCAGCCGGTCAGCGTTACGAGAAGATGGCTCAAGATATTGAGCGAGCGTTGGCGTTCATGCAGGCATGTGGCGCGGACCCCGAAGAGTTCCATCGCGCCGACTTCTATGCTGCGCACGAAGCGCTGTGCCTTGATTATGAGAAGGCGCTCACCCGTATCGACTCGCGTACTGGGACTCCTTATGACGTGTCGGGCCACTTCCTGTGGATTGGGGAGCGCACCCGCCAAGCAGACGGTGCGCACCTCCATTTCGCCTCGGTCATACGTAACCCCATCGGAGTCAAGGTCGGTCCCACTGCCACACCCGAAGATGTTGTCAGCCTGGCCGAGCGCCTGAATCCAGAGCGAATCCCCGGGAGATTGACGTTGATCACCCGGATGGGCGCGGGCAAGATCCTCACAACTTTGCCAAAGATTGTCGAGTCGGTTCACGCAAGCGGTCATCCGGTGGTCTGGGTATGTGACCCCATGCACGGCAACACCCGGCAGGCGGCCTCCGGACACAAGACTCGCTCATTCGACGACGTCCTCGATGAAGTTCAAGGTTTCTTTGATGTGCACGCCACGATCGGAACTTTCCCGGGTGGCATTCATGTCGAACTGACCGGTGACGACGTGACGGAGTGCGTAGGTGGGACTGAAGGTGTGGCTGAGGACGGCCTAGGTGAGCGCTATGAGACGGCGTGCGATCCCCGGCTCAATCGCCAGCAGGCTCTGGAGTTGGCTTTCGTGGTTTCGGACATGCTCCTTAAGCGCTGACCATGCTCGCGGTCACGACAATCCTCACCCCATGGGTGCCTCTCACTGTCATTGCTGACGATGACTGCGTCGTGTCGTCGTGGTTCGGTGAGCAATCGCACCATCCCATCGATCTAGTTGCGCCGATAGGCAAGGTTCGGAAGATCGATGGAATTAATGATGCGGTTGCTGCATGGCTTGACGGTGATCTGTGCGGCCTTGACCAAGTGAAAGTACGTCAGAGCGGTGGGCCGTTCTTCGAGCAGGTGTGGACTGTCATGCGAGAGGTGTCTGCGGGGGAGACGGTCAGTTATGGAGAGCTCGCGATACTTGCCGGCCGTCCTCGAGCTTCTCGTGCCGTCGGAACCGCTTGTGCAACAAACTCCGTCGCGCCATTTGTGCCATGCCATCGCGTTGTGCCCGCTGGGGGAGGCATTGGCGCGTATGGATACGGAGTCGCGTTGAAAGAAGCGCTGCTACGGCACGAAGGCGCAATCTAATTTGAAATATGAGAACGGCCGCGGAACCGATGTATCTCGGATCCCGTGGCCGCGGATGACGCCTTGCCGAAGACGGCGCCACCAGTCCATTCAACCCCCTCGACCCTATCGAACGCAAGTACGATTAGGGTGTGTCGAGGATCTATGAGGGACCGTCGGGGCTACCTGACCAGGCTGAGGAGGCCGGCGAGGACCAGCGAGATGGCCGCACACCACCACATGATGACCCCGATGGCGGCGATACGTAGGGGAGCCCGGGTGTCGGAGAAAGCGATGGAGAACGATCGCTTGGCGACTCCAGCGAAAGGAGTGGCCTCGTTGGCCGGATCACCATGGGGATCACGTTGGAACCAGTAGGCGCGCTCACTTGACATGCCCAAGAAGACAAAGGCAACGCCGAACAGCGCGAGGACTATGGCGATGATCAGGAAGACGAGGACGGCGATGCTCACGTCCGAACCCTACATGGCATGCTTCGGACAGTGGCCCGCAACTACATCAATCTTGAGCACGTGCAAGTGGCCTTCTCGCACAAGGCTGTTCTTGACGACGTTTCCCTCGGGCTCAATGAAGCCGATCGCATCGGCATTGTCGGACGAAATGGTGGCGGCAAGTCGACCCTGCTCCGAGTGCTCAGCGGGGCTTCGGTGGACTCCGGCCGCGTCACCCATGCTGGGGGACTACGCGTAGGAATGCTGGCGCAGGTAGGTGATCCAGCGCCCGGAGTGACCATTCGAATGCGAGTGATCGGCGATCAGCTCGACCACGAATGGGCAGCCGATGGCAAGACACGCGATGTTCTCACCGGACTACTCGGTGGATTCGAAGATGCAGTGCTCGATCGTGAACTCACCAGCCTCTCTGGCGGAGAACTGCGCCGGGTGGAATTAGCGCACCTGCTCATCGACGGATGCGATGTTCTTTTACTCGATGAGCCCACAAACCACCTTGACCTTGAGGCGGTTGCCTGGCTAGCCCGCCACCTCAAAGGACTGCGCAGCACGGCGCTAGCCGTGGTTACCCATGATCGCTGGTTCCTAGACGAAGTGACCGATCGAACGTGGGAGGTCATTCGCGGGCAAATCGAGGAGTACGACGGTGGCTACTCGGCCTATGTGCTGGCCAAGGCTGAGCGCTCCCGGCAGGACGCGACCATGGAAGCGCGACGAGCAAACCTGCTCCGCAAGGAACTCGCGTGGCTGCGCCGTGGGCCGCCTGCTCGGACTACTAAGCCGAAGTTCCGGATTGATGCAGCAAACTCCCTCATCGCCACCGAACCACCTCCTCGCAATGACGTCGAGTTGGTCAATTTCGCTTCGGCTCGTCTGGGGCGCACCGTCATGGATGCCCAAGACATTTCCGTGACACTGGGGGATCGTGAGTTGATCCATCGGCTCACCTGGAGCGTTGGTCCCGGCGATCGGGTGGGAATCCTCGGGCCCAACGGCGCGGGCAAGACAACCCTGATCCGGACGCTGCTGGGAGACCAACGAGTGGACTCAGGCAAGGTTGTTATTGGCAAGACCGTAAAACCGGCCTACCTGTCTCAGCACCTCGACGAACTCAACCCCAACCTTCGCGTTCTCGAAGCCGTTCAAGAGGTTGCCGAGTTCGTGGATCTCGGTAAAGGACGGGAAATGTCCGCCTCGACCCTGTGCGAGCGCCTTGGGTTCGACGCCGGGTCGCAATGGACGCCAGTCGGCGACCTTTCTGGAGGTGAGCGGCGACGTTTGCAACTCACCCGGCTACTGATGTCTGGGCCCAATGTCTTGATCCTCGACGAACCTACGAACGACTTCGATGTGGAGACTTTGGCCGCCTTGGAGGATCTCTTGGATGGCTTCGCTGGAACGATTCTGATCGTGTCCCACGATCGGTACTTCATTGAGCGAGTATGCGAGACCTATCGTGCTGTACTTGGCGATGGAGACGTACGCGATCTGCCCGGTGGAGTTGACGAGTACCTCGCACTGAGAAGTGCAGCGCTCTCTGGCAGCCGCGGGCCCGCCACCAAGGCCCAGACGACCCAAACAGCGGAGGTGTCTGAACTTTCTGCAGCAGAGCGTCGAGAGATCAACAAGCAGGTCGCCTCACTTGAACGCAAAATGATGACGGCACAGGAAAAGGTCGCAGCCATCCATCAGCTCATGCAAGATCACGCAACGGATCACGATGCGCTGCGGGCCGATGGTGCTGCGCTACGCAAGGCGGAAGCGAAACTCGCCGAAATCGAGATGGAATGGTACGCCGCGCTCGAGTTACTCAACTAGCCATCGTTGACTTAGAAGTCCTCTGCGCTGCGACGAAGAATCTCCAGAACGGCAACTAATTCGGTCGTCTCCTGCGTCGAGATCCCGACCGAAGTGAAGACGCTCTCATTGAGCGCCTCGGTCGCGGACAACGCAATCGCTCTGCCAGATTCGGTGATAGTGGCGAGAACCTTGCGACGATCCTCTGCATCAGGTTCTCGGCTGACGAAACCTTGATTTTCGAGCCGCTCTACCGCGCTTGTGACACTTGCCGGGTGCACCTGCAGCCTCGACCCCAAACGAGACATTGGCATGGATCCTCGACTGCTGAAGGTCAGCACCATCAAGATCTCGTAGCGCGCGAAGCTGAGCGAGAAAGGCTTGAGAGTGGCATCAATCCGCCCAAAGAGAATCTGCTGCGCTCGCACAATCGATGTCACAGCGGCCATTCCGTCGGCAGCCGCTGCCCACTCGTGTGCCACCCATTGTCGATGGGCTTCGGCGATGGGGTCGAAGGGGAGTTTGCCGGACACGGTCATACTCCTCGGCGGTACTTTCCGCCTACTTCGAAGAACGCCTCCGAAATCTGGCCCAGGGAGCAGTAGCGGACAGCGTCCATTAACACCTCGAACACGTTGCCGCCGGCGCGAGCAGTTTCCTTAAGTCGCTGGAGTTGACGTTGGGTTTCCAGTGGGTCTTGCCCGTGGAACCGAGCCAAGCGAGAGAGTTGGGACTCCTTCTCCTGCTCGGTGGCTCGTGCAAGCGCGATAGATCCCTGTTCCTCTTCACCCGAGTGGGGATCAATGAACGTGTTCACGCCGATGATTGGGAGTGATCCATCGTGCTTGCGATGCTCGTACAGCATCGACTCGTCTTGGATACGGCCACGTTGATAGCCGGTCTCCATGGCACCAAGAACGCCACCACGCTCTGAAATGCGGTCGAACTCGTTGAGCACGGCCTCCTCCAGCACATCTGTGAGGTAGTCAACGATGTAGGAGCCTTGGAGTGGGTTTTCATTGCTGGAGAGGCCCCACTCCTGGTCGATGATCATCTGAATTGCGAGAGCGCGCCGCACTGAAGCCGACGATGGCGTGGTGACAGCCTCGTCGTAAGCATTGGTATGCAGCGAGTTCGCGTTGTCATATAGGGCGCAGAGGGCCTGCAATGTCGTGCGAATGTCGTTGAAGGCCATCTCTTGCGCGTGCAGCGACCTGCCAGATGTTTGAACGTGGTACTTCAGTCGCTGGGCGCGATCATCGGCACCGTAGAGGTCGCGCATGGCGATGGCCCAAATCCGGCGTGCCACGCGGCCAATCACGGTGTATTCCGGGTCCATGCCATTGGAGAAGAAGAACGAAAAACTCGGCGCGAAATCGTTGACGTCCATACCGCGAGCCCGGTAGGCCTCGACATAGGTGAACGCATTGGACAGAGTGAATGCCAGTTGCGAAATAGGGTTGGCCCCGGCTTCAGCGATGTGATAGCCCGAAATCGAGACGGAATAGAAATTGCGGACACGGTTCGCAATGAACCACTCCTGCACATCTGACATGCACCGCAGGGCAAACTCCGTGGAGAAGATGCAGGTGTTTTGGCCCTGATCTTCCTTCAGGATGTCGGCCTGCACCGTGCCACGAATTGTGGTGAAAACATGAGCGCGGATGGTCTGAACCTCTTCGTCGCTAGGGGAGCGACCTTCACGGGCAACGAATAGATCCACCTGTTGGTCGATGGCGGCGTTGAGGTACATCGCGAGAATCGTCGGCGCGGGACCATTGATGGTCATCGACACCGATGTCTTCGGGTCACACAGATCAAATCCGGCGAATAGCCCGCGCATGTCGTCCAACGTCGCAATGCTGACACCGGAGGTGCCGACTTTGCCGTAGATGTCGGGGCGGAGATCAGGATCGCGGCCATACAACGTGACCGAGTCGAATGCAGTTGAGAGCCGAGTGGCGGGCTGGCCCTCGGCGAGTAAATGGAAACGTCGATTGGTGCGTTCGCAGTCACCTTCGCCTGCGAACATGCGAGCGGGCGCCTCACCATCGCGCTTGAGGGGAAATACCCCAGCGGTGAAGGGGAATCGGCCGGGGAGGTTCTCCTTGCCGAAGTAGCGGACCAGATCGGCGTGGGAATCAGTCTGCGGCAGCGAGACTCGGGGGATCGCAGTCCCAGATAGAGAAGTCCGCTGCAAGGGTGCGCGGAGTTCACGGTTTCGTACTGTCGTCACAAGTTCGGCTGCCTCATACTCGGCCCGGACAGCAGGCCACGCAGTGAGTTGCTCGGCGTATTCAGCAGCGAGACTCCCGCGGAGCGCATGTGCCTTAGCGATGGCGTCTGAGGCGGCATCGGGTCCGAGTTCGTGGGCCGCCGACTCGAGATGCTGAATGCGTGCGGCAATCGATGCCTGTTGTTCTGTCTGAGCGTGATGCCCACGTACGGCTGCGGAAATCTCCGAAAGATAACGCTCACGCGCAGGCGGAACAATCGTGCGCAGGTTGCTAGATGCCTTGGCGCTGCCGGCCGGCCACAGCTGATCCGGCGAACGCATGCCGCGCTCCACGAGTAGATCGCGAAGACATACATAGAGTGCGGTGAGCCCGTCATCATTAAACCGAGCCGCAGAGGTGCCGAAAACAGGCATGTCCTCCCAGGTGCTGGTGAATGCTTGACGATTGCGCACCAACTGACGACCCACATCTCGTCGAGCATCCTCAGCGCCTCGGCGTTCGTACTTGTTGATGGCGACGACATCGGCGTAATCGAGCATGTCGATCTTCTCGAGCTGGGATGCCGCTCCGTATTCAGGGGTCATGACATACAGCGAGGCATTGACGAAAGGAACGATTCCGGCGCTGCCCTGACCAATGCCTGGAGTCTCGACGATCACCAGGTCGTAGCCAGCCGCGCGACAAGCTTCGACAATCTTTGCAAGATTGTGCGGGATCTCTGATTCAGAATCCCGAGTGGCGAGTGACCTGAAGTAAATCGAATCGAAGTCGACGGAATTCATGCGAATACGGTCACCCAGTAGTGCTCCGCCTACTCGGCGTCGAGTGGGGTCGATCGCAATGACAGCAACACGCAACTTGCCCTCGTATTCCTGGCGGATGCGAAGCAGCAGTTCGTCGGTCAAGCTGGATTTGCCCGAGCCACCGGTGCCGGTGATACCGAGCACCGGGGCAACCGAATTCGCCGCCGCTGATGCAACGCTGGAGAGGAAGTCGTTGCTTGCTTGATCGCTTTCCAACATAGTGATCGTCCGGGCCAGTGCTGGGACGTCGCCAGAAATCAAGGCCTCGAGGTTGGCGGGCTTAGAGCCGAGATCTGCGCGTGCCGCGGTGATCATCTCGGCGATCATTCCGTCTAGACCTAGACGCTGGCCGTCCTCGGGGGAGAAGATGCGAATGCCGCGCTGCGCGAGTAGGGCAATCTCCTCAGGCACGATGACGCCGCCACCACCACCGAAGATCTTGATGTGACTTGCGCCTTGCTCTGCCAGCTGGTCCGCGAGGTAGGTGAAGTACTCGACGTGTCCGCCTTGATAGGACGACACCGCTACAGCATGCGCGTCCTCACTAATCGCGGCGCGAACTATTTGTTCAACACTGCGGTCGTGGCCGAGGTGGATGACCTCCGCACCTTGCGCCTGCAAGATCCGGCGCATGATGTTGATGGCCGCATCGTGGCCATCAAAGAGGCTTGCGGCAGTGACAAATCGGACCGGGGACGCCCCCACGTTGATACCCATGACCGCATAATACCGTGGACATCAAACTATTTGACTTCTTATCAATGTGCAGAGCGTCAATGAGGTCCTCAGTGGGCGATACAGGAATCGAACCTGTGACCTCTTCCATGTCAAGGAAGCGCGCTAACCCCTGCGCCAATCGCCCATGCCGCTCATCGCAGCCCCTCAAGAGTACACGGGCACGACGCGATACAGCCGTGGGCGTCAGGGAGCCCGGCTGAGGACCGCCACGCAGTTAGGGTGGGCCGGAGCGGCATCGGACGAGAGGGAATGCGTGGCCACGGCTGTTGCGGGGAATCCGGCAAAGCCGACCGTTGAGGTCGGCCATGGTTTTCGACCGGATATCGAGGGAATGCGTGCCCTGACCCTCGCGATCATCATCCTGTATCACGCTAGGGCGCCGTTCGTTCCTGGCGGTTTTATCAGCGTCGACGTGTTCTTCATGCTCTCGGGATTCTTGATCACGGGGCTCGTTGTTCGCGAGATCCGCAAGACCGGTCGCGTGGCTCTTGGCCAATTCTGGGGCCGGCGAGCAAGGCGATTGCTTCCAGCGGCCGGGCTCGTACTCCTCGTCACAGGCATTGCCAGTTTCATTATTTTGCCGTCCGTTGAGCACAGGGACGCAGGACTAGGCATCAGCGCTGCGGCGGTGTACGTCGCCAACCTGCTATTCATTCGGACGAGCACTGACTACTTCGCGGCTACCGAAATCCCGAGTCCGGTGCTGCACTTTTGGACTCTCGGCGTGGAGGAGCAGTTCTACCTTGTCTGGCCGCTGCTCTTGTTCGCTATTGCGTTCCTCCTCTATCGCCGGGCAAGCAAGCGTGGTCGCGAGCACACCAACGCGTTGATCATCCCGGTTACGTTGGTTGTGATGGGGATCGTGTTCGTCCTGTCCTTCATACTTAACGTGTGGCTGACCAATGTGTCCGAGCCAGTCGCGTTCTTCCTGATGCCCACTCGCGCGTGGGAATTCGCGGCAGGAGCCATGGTTGGCGTCGCTGTCGTACACATCGCCCGCATCCCGCAGTGGCTACGCAGCACGATGGGCTGGGCTGGGCTGGCGTTTCTGCTCTGGGGAGTCTTCTTTCTACAAAAGACCATGCCATTCCCCGGTTGGACAGCCATGATCCCGGTCATCGCGACGGTGCTGATGTTGATCGCCGGCACAGGTGGCATCGGCTGGGGCCCAGGTGTGTTGTTCCGGTTACGTCCCATGCAGGCGATGGGCCGCATCTCGTATTCCTGGTACCTCTGGCACTGGCCAGTGCTGATTCTGGGCAGCGTGGCGCTCGATATTGCTTGGACTACCGACAACTGGCTCAAGCTCATCTGGCTGCCACTGCTCGCCTTTATCCCTGCCTACTTGGCCTATCGCTACGTCGAGACTCCATTGCGCATGGTTCCGTCGATTGCGAATTCGACGAAGAAGTCGCTGCTGGTCGGTCTCGTCGCATCGTTGATTGGACTTGCTGGCGGCATATTTGTTTACGCCATGCCGGTCCATGTGAAAGTCAACGTCGACATCCCGCAAGGACAGTTAGTGCCCGGCGCTATCCAGCCAGTGCCCGGACCTGCTGGACGACTCACACCCTCGATCGATCAGGTGCGCAACGACCGGCCGCCGTCGTACGGAAAGTGCCATCTACCGGTGCCTGAAACGGACATCCCGCAGTGCATTTTCGGAGACCCCAACGGAGCAATCACGGTGGCGCTGTGGGGTGACTCCCACGCTGGCCAATGGGTCTCGGCCCTTGATCTCATCGGCAAAGAGAACGGCTGGAGAGTCGTGTCCTACACGAAGACCGGTTGTCCGGCACCAAAGGTGACTCCGTATCTCACGACGTACAAGCGTGCGTACACCGAGTGCGATGTCTGGCGCGAAAACGTCCTCGCTGACATGCGAGACAACTCCAAGCCGGTCGCTGTGATGGTCAACTCCATCAAGCCGCCCTCTGTCGTGGATTCCAGCGGACAGGTCGTATCTGGCGACGCGGAGACCCCGCTGTGGGA
>CAINMH010000035.1 GCA_903850745.1 uncultured bacterium | reverse complement strand
TGTTGGTAGTCCTTCTCCCCGAACAAAGCAACATCCGCCTTGGTGAGGTGCAGCAGCTTCGCCACGATCGTGAGCACTCCGGTGAAGTGACCTGGTCGCTGGGCACCTTCGAGAATGTGGGCAATCGGACCAGGATCAATGGTGACGTGATCATCGGCATACATATGTTCCACCGACGGCGCGAACACGACATCTACACCACGCGCCTCACACAATGCCAAATCAGCCTCGAAAGTCCGTGGATAACGATCGAAATCTTCACCTTCGCCAAACTGCAATGGATTCACAAAAATTGTTGCAACAACTTGTCCATTTGGACCCACGCTCTCTCGAGCCGCATCAAGAAGTCGCGCATGACCTTCGTGAAGAGCACCCATGGTCATCACTACTGCCCGCGGTACTTGGGCGAGATTGTCTGCGAGCACGCGAGGGTCGGGCGCTAGTGCAGTCATCTCGCCTCCTCATCGGAAAGCACTTCGAGAAGTGCTTGGGCTCCTTCTGCACGAAGCACGCCTGCCGCGAGCGCGCGATCGGCGGTGGTGCGTGCCAGAGCAATATACGTGGTCAGCACATCTGGCGACATCTCTCGTAGGACATCAAGGTGTGCCTGGACAGTACGAGCATCTCCTCGGGCAACCGGTCCGGTGAGGCTCTGGTCCCCCAAACGCAAGGTGTTATCCAACGATGCATGCAGCAATGGGCCGACCAGCCGAGCTGGATCTTCGATCTTGGCATCAGCTAGAACACCCAAAGTTTGCGCCACGAGCGCCATCAGGTGGTTGGAGCCATGCGCCAGGGCCGCGTGATACAGCGCGCGTGATTCCTCCGGGACCCACACCGGCTCTCCACCCATCTCAACAACAAGAGCTTCTGCGATAGGACGCAATTCATCCGGAGAAGTAATTCCAAAGGGACATCCGTCAAGTCGGGCCAGGTCGATCGAAGTTCCGGTGAATGTCATCACTGGATGCAGGGCCAGCGGCAACGCTCCACAGCGAGTGATCGCATCAATCACCTCTACGCCGTACCGTCCCGACGCATGCAAAAAGAGTTGGCCAACGCGTATTGCGCCTTGCGCTGCCAGTCCGTGCACGACGTCTGCAAGCGAATCGTCACGGACCGTGAGCAACACCAGATCAGCGCGCTCAATGACGGTGAGCGGATCGGTAAGTTCGACACCCGGTAACAGTGCTTCAGCCCGGACTCGGGAGAGATCAGAAACTCCATGTGCAGCAACAACCGGATGGCCGGCACGACGAAGTGCAGCTCCCAGCACCGAACCGGCTCGCCCGGTGCCGATGACACCCACATTTAGCCGCGGCGGCGCGTCCGCGAACTCGCTCATGTAGAGGCACTGTACGCCGCCTCTACAGTGACCCATATGGAGACGTGGCGAAGCGCTTGGGAGCGAGCAAATCTCGCTTTCTATTCGCAGGAAAAGCCCGACGACCATTTCCGGACCAGTACGTCATATCCGGACGTCATAGGCCCCGCATTCCTTTCGCTCCTGGACGATTATCCAACGTCCGAGCCTCATCAGATCGTCGATGTCGGAGGAGGAAATGGACGTCTTCTCTCAGCGATGCGCGCAGCGTGGATCGACTTAGGGCGTGACCCGGCACTTCTGGAATGCACGCTCGTAGACATCCGAGCATCAGAGTCCCCGCATGTCGTCACTGTTGTTGGAGACGCCCGCACCTGCCTGAACAGGATTTTCCCGCGGGGTATCCACGGCCTGCTGATCGCACATGAATGGCTCGATGATATTCCCTGCGATGTGGTCGAAGTCGACGATCTTGGCAAGCGCCGACTCGTCCTCGTTGATGTAGAGACGGGACGAGAGTCATTTGGGCCAGCAGTTGATGATCCCGTTG
>CAINMH010000034.1 GCA_903850745.1 uncultured bacterium | reverse complement strand
TTTTAGTCGCATCGACCTTGCAGCCTCCTCATTTCATGAGGTACTGATCAAGTTCTGTCGTGAAAATCCGTGGGAAGGTCTTGACCTCGTCCTAGGTCAGATCAAGAAGACTCCTGTCAGAGGCGGTATGCGTTCCAATGCAGCCGTGAGCATGGGCATCACGCCACCAGATCTGATGGATGCATGGATGCGCCAGCTGAACCGTCATGGTGTTCGTTCCTTCTGGATCTATGACGTGCTCTATAACTTCCACAACATCGATCGTCTGGCCAATGTGGCTAAGGAGTTCGGTTCCGAAATCGCGGGCACTATCTTTTTCACTCAGTCACCGGTGCACACCGATGAGTTGTTCGAGGAACAAGTTCGACAGATGGCCGCTATCCCTGGCGTCGATACCATCCTTTTCTACGACACGGCTGGCGTACTCGATGTTGATCGCATTCGCACGCTGGTGCCGCGGATTGTGGCGGCCGCGGGCGGCAAGCCAGTGGAGATGCACTCCAACAACCTCATGGGCACTTCTGCAGTCGCGTACTGCGAGGCAATCAAGCACGGCGTTACCGTGTTGCACACTGCGAGCCGACCAATGGCAAATGGGCCGTCTACTCCGTCAACGGAGGTCATGGTCCGCAATATTGAGGCGCTGGGCTTCTCGCATTCACTGGACACCAGCCTCTTTCCGCCAGTTGCCGAGCATATGGAGAAGGTCGGCAACGCAATGGGCTACTTGGTGAATCAGCATGCTGAGTACGACCTGTTTAACGTGAGCCATCAGGTGCCCGGTGGCATGACCGGCACGCTGAAGGCGCAACTTGCGCAATACGGCATGTCACACAGGCTTGATGAAGTTTTCACTGAGACGGCGCGCGTTCGTCGCGAACTCGGCTACCCGATCATGGCGACACCCGTCAGCCAACTAGTGGGTATCCAGGCAGTGCTTAACATTGTTACTGGTGATAGGTACTCCGTCGTTCCCACCGAAAACCTGATGTATGCGGCCGGCTACTACGGCAAGCCGCCGGCTCCGATTGATCCCGAAGCAATGGATCGCATGATGTCGAACCCGCGCTGGAAGGAAGTTGTCGCCAATCCGCCTGAAGCTCCCAGCATTGAAGAACTCCGTAAGCGATATGGCACCAACGATGATGACGAACTCATCCTGCGCTTCCTTGTGCCCGAGACCGACCTCGAGGCAATGCGAGCAGCCGGGCCCGTCAAGCAACATTTCCCACTGGCATCCCCTGAGGTCGAACAGGTACGTGCTCTGCTCAAGACCACGAATACGCCGTACCTGCGCGTAGCAACGGAGACGATGGATCTCGAACTGCGCCGCGGCTAGAGTGCCTAGATCAGGTCGGTGCCGCCGTAGACCATGTACGTCTGCCCAGTAAGCATCTCAGCTTCTGGTGAGACGATGAATCTCGACAGCGCGACATAGTCCTTGGGTGTAGCGAGTCGACGCATCGGAGTGGCCTTTCGCGAGGCCTCAATCTTTTCGTCGGTCTTGTCGCCGTAGACCTGACGAAGGGCTTGAGTGTCTTGAGTGCCTGGTGAGATGGCGTTGATGCGAATTCCATCGGGGCCGAGCTCAACGGCCAAGTTCTTGATGAGAGATTCAGCAAACGCCTTGGCCGGTCCGACTGCGCCATAGCCAGGGATAACACGCGTGCTGCCGCGGCTGGACAGGAACAGGATGCATGATCCACGATCGAGGTGCGGTCGCGCGGCGTGCACGAGCCACAGCAGCGACATCGCATTGACGTTGAGAACAGACGTAATCTCGTGAACATCGTGCTCGAGGATCGGCCCTTGTAAGACCCGCACGAGACTGTGTACGAGCACACGGATGGATCCGTCGCCGAGCCGAGCGGCTTCGGAGATGAAGTGAGCAACACCTTCGGGCGTGCTCATATCCGACTGCACCGCAAACGCGGTGATTCCATCCTTAGCGAGCGTCTCGACGGCCTCACGCGCTGACGCTTCGTCGCGCTGATAGCCGAGAATCGCGGTCTCACCGGGCTGGGTGAGACCGCGAGCCATTTCAAAGCCGATGCCTCGGTTACCGCCTGCTACGACAACAGTCACTGTGAACCTCCCTGTAGAGCACAGTTTGTATCAGCAGGCGGTAAAGCCTCCGTCGACGGCCATGACCAAGCCGTTGGTGTAAGACGACAGATCTGACGTCAGGTAGAGCACCGCGTTAGCGATCTCATCCGGAGTTCCGGTACGACCCATCGGGCAGCCCCAGCTATTCCGGGTCTCTTCGGCATTGAGGTACTCCGTGTACTCAGCGATCATCGGGGTGTCGATGAAGCCGGGTGCGAGCACATTGCTCCGGATGTTCAACGGGCCATAGGTCTTGGCCATCGACCGGGTGAGGTTGATGATGGCGCCCTTGGCGGTGGTGTACGCATGGGCGTCGTGGTGACCGACCATCCCTAAGATGCTGGCCACATTCACGATGGAGCCACTGCCTTGTTCGATCATGATCGGGAGTGCGCGACGAGAGGCGAACACCACCGAGTTGAGGTTGATTCCCATCACGTGCTCCCACTCATCGAGGGGGGACTCCACGATGGGGAGCATGCTGTTGGGGCGTACTGCTCGGTAGCCGTAGCCCACGCCCGCGTTGTTCACGAGGGCGTCCACACGGCCGAATTCGGCCACCGCTGCGTCGATGACCTTGCCGACCTGGGCGTCGTCACTCATGTCAGCGGCGACCGCGATCGCCGATCCGCCCGCAGCGGTGATCTCGGCCACGGCAGCCTCGAGCTTGTCCTTCGTGCGAGCTGAGGCGACGATATTGGCGCCTTCACGGGCCAGAGTGGCCATGGAGGCCTTGCCGAGGCCGGTGCTGGCCCCGGTGACTACTACGGTCTTGCCGGTCATAAGACCCATGTGGAACCTCCTGTGAAGCCCCACGAGGGGCGCGAAGACATCGGATGTGTGGATCAGAGTGGCCCGCGTAGGCCCGGCCGTCAACCGATTTCGAGAAGTCGGACTCTTTGGCGATAAACCCCTAGCAGTTCCGCCCAAGAGAGGGTAGCGTGACCGGACGGCCACGGCGCCCGAGGGCAAAATCCATCGGATGTCTTTGGCCCTTACGAATTCACGAGAAGAAGCAGGAGGTGTCATGAGCGAGCCCCAGATTCTCGATAGCAAGTGGGCGAAGCCGGCCATGAGCGAGGTTGTGGAGTTTTACCACACCGCAATTCGCAAGCTCGTTGCCGAAAAGTTCGCTGCATCGGGCAAGACGTGGCAGGAAGCGGTCAACGATCCAGCAATGGAGTTGACCCGTGCAGACTTCGAGAAGATCGAGGCCGATCTTCTCGCCACGGGCTATCGCTTCACTATGTCGGCTGATGTCTCCATCAAAGAGGAGCCGGAGAAGTACAAGCCGATCGCCGGCGTAGGCAACTCAGGCAACCAGATCATGGATGAACAGGGACGCATGGTTGTAGGCACTGGAGACAACGTCTTCCAGGCCAAGGACGTCGAGGGCATTGCTCGCTTCATCGGCACGGTCGATGTTGTTATGGAGATGCTGCTCGGGGGCGTTCCCGAGGACACCATCGCCATCATCGACGACTCTGGCGGCACCCTTACTGCGCCGATCCTTGAGGGATTCAAGGCCGTGGTCTGCATGGGCGGCACCACTCGCTCACACCTCGGCATCCTCACGCGCGAATACGGAATTCCATGCATCATGGCCGCCGAGCTCGACGGACTCGGTGAGGGTGACCGCGTGTTTATCGAATACTCCAAGCCCGCAGGGGATGCCTACGCAGAGCGCGATGAGGCTGCCCGTGTCCGAATCTCGAAGATCGCCTGAGGAGACATCTGATGCCTACAAAGTTGACTTATGCCCAGATGCAGGACATGAACCAGTGGCTGCGCGAGTCCAGCGACGTCTTCTACTTCCAGTGCACAACGCGTACCGTGCAGGAATCGAAGCTGTTCCCGGTTAACCCCTACATCGCGTTGTCGTACTACAACTGCTGGTACCGCTACCCGGAACTCCTGCGCAAGATAAGTGACGCGATGAGCCCCGAGGAGCTCGGTGATCGTGCCCGTGAGGTCTCGACCTCAGCCAACGCGATCATGCTCGGCATCATCCAGCAGTTCTACTTGGGTGGCCGGCAGTACCTGCTCGATATGGGTCTGATCAACGCAACTGACGGACTTGAGGACGTGCACTTCGTGCTCGACTTCGCTCAGCGAGTCAACCGGTCCTACCACCGCCAGAGCTCGTACAACCTCAATAGCGCCATGAACCATCGCTCACAAATTCTTCCTGAGCGGACACTTCAGGTGTTCGAGGCTGACGCCCTCGGCTGCAAGCCTGGCGACAAGTTGCACCAGGCTGTGGTCAAGTACCTCGCGACTGCTTCCCAGTACGCCTTCTTGAAGAACTGCGAGTGCCGTCTCGGCATTCACAACAGCGGTCCTTACAAAGTCGGCAACCACGAAATGCTCGTTCGCGACTTCGTTGATCTGGCTGAGGGCGACTACCCGTGGATGGACGGCGTTGCGTCAGAGATCGAATACAACAACGTGACGTTGCCGGTCATCATGAAGGACACTCACTTCAACATCGTTGATGACTGGGGTTCCTTCGAGGCCACGCCGGCCTACGACCACGACAACATGGTTGCGGTCGGTCTCTACACCTCGGACTACCTGTCTAACGGCTACATCCCCGTGCACATGAACAACGCCTCGGAGCTCGCGGACTACCTCGATCACATGCGTGATCAGATGCAGGTCGCAACCGCCAATCTCTGGAAGCGCATCTCGGGTTGGACACGTGATCAGATGATCGATGCGGGTCTGCTGGTCTACTACTCCGTAGCCAAGGATCTCGCACACTTCGCGGGTGTCTACTCCGAAGAAGACTGGTTCACGGTCGAAGATCGTGTGCAGCGCCTCAAGCCGATCATGAACGACGAATACGGCGGCATGGCGATTGCGGAACTGGTTGGTTATGTGTCACTTTCCTCGCAGCAGGGAAGCCCGTACACGATGAGCAAGTTCTCGAACGCGCCCGGCGACATGTGGTCTGCCGTGCCTTATTCACCGCTGGCGAATGATGAGTTCACCGCCGGCGTTGGTCCGATCCGTGGCGGCAGCACTTCGCTGCCCCGCAAGACGGCCAAGTACACGACCACGCGTGGCAAGCTGACGGCCGACGAGGCCAACGCGCTCGCTCGTGGTTTCGAGCCGCCGATCATCGAAGGACCGCGTCGGTTCTACGACGATCAGTGGGTCAAGTACCACGTGGGTACCCCAGAGGCGGACGATCTCTACCGTCGCGCACAAGAGAGCTCAATCCAGCTCAAGGGCAAGGGATCGGGTCTCAACGCATCGGACATTGAGGCACTGCGTCGCTGGTAGTCATTGCATCAGAACCAATGAGGGGCTCGGACTTAGGTCCGAGCCCCTCATTCATGTATCGGGCTCTGGAGTTGCCGGACTGGGGAACGTGGACGCACAATAGAAAAGTGAAGCGTCTCCCACTTATCGCCCTAGTCCCGGTCGCCCTCGTATTAGCCGCTTGCTCCAATACTCACAGCACCGGAGATGCGACACACGACGGCATGGGAAGCGCCATCACGTCACTTGGTCACGACACGATGCATGGCGATGACTCCAACTCAGGTGACTCCAATGCTGCTGAAGTGATGTTCGCGCAAATGATGATTCCACATCACGAGCAAGCAGTGGAGATGTCAACTTTGGCTGAAACACGTGCAACGGATGTAGAGATCGTCGCCCTAGCGGCGATATTTAAGAACGCGTAGCAGCCTGAGATCGACTTAATGACTGCCTGGTTGACGAACTGGGGCTATTCCGCGATTGATCAAGACATGGCAATGGATATGGGTCACGGAATGCAGGGCATGTTGAGTGATGCACAGTTGGACGAGCTCAGGGCGTCCTCAGGGCCTCAGTTCGACCGGTTGTTCGCGACGTACATGATCGCTCATCACGAAGGTGCGATTGAGATGGCGAAGCAGGTCGAGAATTCAGCCAACTCTGAAGTTGCTGCGCTGGCGAAGAGCATCATCGCGGAGCAAACCGCAGAGATCGAACAGTTGAAGGCGTTCCTAGAACAGTAGGAACGCCTTCAACTATTACTGCTGGATCAGACGCAACTGAATCGGTAGGCGTCGAGGTGTGACAACCGTCTTGATGCCAGACGCAGCAATCGCTTGGGCGCCCTCAGGGGAATTGAGCACCCCGCCTTTAGCCGCTTCAGCTCCGGTCAGCAAAGCAGTGAGCTTCTCGACATCGATTTTTCCGGTCTCAGCATCTACGGCGCTTCTATCGGCATCGAGATCAACTACTGATCCCAAGAACTCGTGAACGACATTGACCGTGCAGCGCTCTGAAGCCCACGCCGAAAGCGTGCGCAGCGTTGGATGCTCATCAACTTCGGTCGCAATAAGGGGAAGACGCCCTTCGTAGACCTTGCCCGCTCCACCGTCTACGGTGAGCAACTTGCCCGCCATCGACATAGCGGTGCCGTCACCAACACCAACAACCGAAGGACGTCCCAGAGCACGTGTCACAACGGCTGCGTGCGAGGTGGATCCGCCAAGGTCGGTCACCACAGCAACAGACGCGATCATGCCGTGAACGTCATTGGGACTTGTCGTCGGTCGTACGAGAACAACTTCTTCGCCAGCGTGTGCTCGGCGCTCGGTTTCATCTGGGTCGACGACGCCGATGCCGCATGCGACACCAGGGCAGGCAGGCTCTCCTGATGCGAGGACCTTTGCTGTTGCAGCAGTCTCCGCGGAGATGTGCGGCAGCAGTACGGTATCGACCTGTTCGGCCGTGACACGCTGCACTGCCATGTCTTCGGTGATGAGGCCCTCGTTGACTAGATCTACGGCGATGCGAACCGCTGCATCTGGTGAACGCTTTGCAGTACGAGTCTGGAGGAGGTAGAGGCGACCCTGTTCGACGGTGAACTCAACGTCTTGAACCTCGCGGTTCTCCTGCTCAAGCGTGTTCGCCCAGCTCAGCAATTCGGTATGAACTGCTGGCATCTTCTCCAGCAAGGCATCGAGCTGCAAAACAGCGTGAGTACCACCGACAACGTCGTCACCCTGACCGCCTGGCAACCACTCGCCGTATGGAGTGGGGTCGCCATTGAGCGGGTTACGAGTGAAGAGAACACCGGTGCCTGAACCTTCGCCCAGATTGCCGAACACCATCGCCTGAACTGTGACGGCGGTGCCACCAATCTCGGAGATGCCCCAGTGCTTGCGGTAGGAGCGCGCACGCGCAGACTCCCAGGAGTCGAACACGGCAGAGATCGCCGCACGCAACTGTGCGTAAGGGTCATCCGGAATCGGCTCGCCCACGTCATCAAGAACGAGAGCACGAACCTCGTCGGCCGTCGGCCCTGCGACGTAGGGATCGAGGTCGGCTTTGAGGACAATGTCGCCGAACTGGTGGCAGAAACGTGCGTGTGTGTCACGT
Source organism: uncultured bacterium (assembly GCA_903850745.1). Classification (GTDB taxonomy): domain Bacteria; phylum Actinomycetota; class Actinomycetes; order S36-B12; family S36-B12; genus CAINMH01. Next base: position 2,231 of record CAINMH010000034.1, on the reverse strand, counting down.
GCGTACTTCGTGTCACCGGTCTGTTGTGCGAGGCCAGCCGCGACCTCGTCAGTGATGCCTAGGTTGAGGACGGTGTCCATCATGCCCGGCATGCTGACTGCAGCACCAGAACGTACGGAAACGAGTAATGGGGAGTCGGGATCGCCGAGGCGCCGTCCGGTGGCCTCTTCGATGGCACGAACTCCACTGATGACGTCGCTCCACAGTTCGTCGTCGAGCTTGCGTCCAGCATCGTGGTAACGACGGCATTCGTCGACGGGAATCACGAAAGCTGGCGGAACTCGTAGCCCGAGGCTGCGCATGCGTGCAACGCTCCAAGCCTTGCCACCGATGATTTCGCGGTCAGGCAGGCTCGATCCATCAAGAAAGATAACTCGTGACATGTTCCTACTCCTGACGGGTGCGGCCGAGCATGCGAAGCAGATCTTCGTGCAACTCGAACCACACGGTGTGGTAGCTGTCGACGCGAACGCCCGATACGTAGTCACGGTCGCCGGCGAGAACCTTGTCGTAGGCCTCTTCAAGCCGCTCGAGGTAGCGGCCAACACGGGGCTGAGCGTCAGCGGCCTTACCGATGACCCGCTCCGCACGCTCGTGAAGAGATCCAAGGCGATCGATGATTCCCTGGTCGTAGTCGGCATCAGAGTGATCGTTTGACACACGACCACCACCGGCAGGCATTGTCTGCCAGTCGGTCATGAGATTGAGCAGATCCACATTGACCTTCTCGAATCTCTCATAGGAGTTTACGAAGGCCTCATCGCCACGTGCATCTGCGAAGACGACGGGGTACTGCTCTGCGAGATACGCCTGACCTGCAGGAGCAACCATGAAGATGCCCTTAGCGCCGGCAGCGTAACCATTAGCCACTGCACCCTCTAGGGCTACGGCTACTGAGGCTTCGTCAGCTCCTATCAGGGAGGCAACCGTTGCTGGTCCACCATGCTTGCGCACGGCCAAGCCGTGCAGCGCGAGGAAATCAAGGTCGGACATTGCTGCTCCTATCGTTTAGTGATGCGATCGTGGCTTTTGAAAAAGTTTACGAGGTTGTCGTGAACCCTAGTGCCCGTGCTACTTCATCGAGATCATGCACGATGAGGTCTGGTTGTGCGGCAACGAGGGCCTCATGCCCCCCAATGCCGTTAGCGAGGGCAATAGTACGTATGCCCGCGGCCTTGCCTGCTTCTATATCCACGGACATATCGCCGATGTAGACCGAACGATCTTTGGTGGCATTCATGTGTTCAAGCGCAAGGAGAATGCCCTCCGGATCGGGCTTGCCCGCCTGCACGTCCTCAGATGCCAGCACGATGTCGAAGAGATCGATAAGTCCGGATTCGCGCATATCGACTCCCACGCGAACCCGTGTCTTTGAGGTCACTAGGCCGGTGCGTCGGCCCTGCGCACGCAGTGACTCAAGCAGTGCGCGGGCGCCCGGACGCTGTGACACTCGACCGGGTGCGAGTTCGAAGTAGGCACGCTCGAATTCGACGAAGAGTTGTTCGACCTTTTCCGGAGTATCTCCGAGCTTTGGGAAGCTTTCGGCTGCACGCATAGACAACCAGTAGCGGCGATCTTCGTCGGTCACTGGGAATGGGTAACCCAGCACGATCTCGGACATCTGATGCCAGCATGACAAAAGCAGGTCACCTGTATCAACAAGCGTGCCGTCCCAATCAAAAAGTACGACGTCTGTATCAACGAATGTGTCGACGCTCATGCCGCCACCATCCGATTCGCCAAGGTCTCGTACACGTCGCAGAGTTGTGGGACCGACAGGTTGCCTTCCGGGCGGTACCAACCAGAAACTGCGATGCCCATCTGGAGAATCGCAAATGAGGCAACGCGTTCATCCGGCACGTGAAACACGCCGGCTGCGACCCCCTCTTGCATGATGCTTCGCAAACGAGATTCGTAGCGGTCTCGCAGAGCCACAGACTTTCGGTGGTGTGACCTGGTGAGCCCACCCATCTGCATATTCACCAGAGTCGCTTGCTCGCCGTTGTTCGCGTGGTAGGCGATGTGTGCTCGCACAAATGCGAGAAGTTTCTCAGTGGGCGTGGCATCTGGACTGAGTTTCGCCATGGATGCCTCGCTCTCGGAATTTAGGTCCTCGAGTGCGGTTGACGTCAGATCCCAGAGGATGTCTTCCTTCGAGCCGAAGTGGTTGTACAGACTTGCTGCGCGGATGCCCACTGCGGCTGCGATCTCGCGCATCGTGGTCGCTTCGT